>JAFGNQ010000066.1 GCA_016926925.1 Candidatus Aminicenantota bacterium | reverse complement strand
TGGTACGCCCGGCAGGATTCGAACCTGCGACCTTCTGATTCGTAGTCAGACGCTCTATCCAGCTGAGCTACGGGCGCACCTTATAAAAACGAGGCTGTATAAATATAACGAAAAGGCAGGGAATTTTCAATCTTTCCCGAAATCATTCGAAAAGCTTAGGGCGGCCATCATTTTTCTCAGTCCGGCCCGGGATACACCCAAGATTTCCGCGGCTCTGCTCTTATTGCCGCGGGTTTTTTGCAGGGTTTCGATGATCATCTCCCGTTTGAGCGCAGCTTCTGCATCCGACAGTTTCCCGATACGCTTATAGCCCTCGAATTCTCCGGCATAAACCCTGGCGATGTCGGCCGGAAAATGGGAAGCCAGGACCGTCTCTCCTTTCACTTCGATCATAGCCCTTTCTATGAAGTTTCTCAATTCCCGGACATTACCCGGCCAGTCATACCGGAAGAGGATGTTAAGCGCCTCCGCTGAAAAACCCGTGACGCGCTTGTTCATCTTGATGCTCAGGTGGCGGAGGAAGTGATTGGCGAGCGGCAAAATATCCTCTTTTCTTTCCGACAAAGACGGCAATTTTATAACAGCCACATTGAGTCGGTCATAAAGGTCGGGCCGGAACCGCTTCGCCGCAACTTCTGTTTTGAGATCTTTGTTGGTGGCCACAATGATCCTCACATCCACATCCATATCCTTAGTCCCACCGAGGCGCCGGATTTGGCCGTTTTCCACAGCCCGGAGCAGCTTCGCCTGCGTTCCCAGCGGCAGGTCTCCTATCTCGTCGAGAAAAAGGCTTCCGCGATCGGCCACCTCGAACAGCCCCGGCTTGGTCTTATCCGCGCCCGTGAACGCTCCCCTCTCATGACCGAAGAGCTCGCTGTCGACCAGTTCGTTCTGTGTGGCGGCACAGTTGACGATGACAAAAGGCTCATCCCGACGCCCGCTGTTGAAGTGTACGGCGTGGGCGACAAGCTCTTTTCCCGTGCCCCTCTCCCCCAATACGAGGACGGACGAGTCGGCTCGGGCCACTTTCCGGGTATGTTCCAGCACAGCCTTCATTTTGGGGCTGGAGAAAACGATGTCTTCAAAATCGAATCCGGCGGATTCGCTGACACGCAAACGGGTGTTTTCTTCGAGAAGACGGTCCCTGTCCAACCCCAAACATTCGATCAGTTGGGAATTCTCGATAGCCAGTGCCGTCTGATTGGCGATCACCGTAAGAAACGTGAGGTCCTCTTCACTGAAATGCTCCATAGAGTCGATGACATCGAGAAAGATAGCCCCGACCGGTTCGTCCTTCCCGAGGAGCGGCGCACATATGAAAGAATGGATCTCCGCCTCGGCAATGCTTTCGGCCTCCTCGAAGGGGCTTTCATGCATCGTGTCCGTGCTGAGAATGGATCGCGATTGTTCGAGAACATGGTTGATTACGGTCTTGCTGATTTTGACGGATTTTTCACTGCCTTCGGAAGCGAAGGCGGCCGCCCTGACGGAGAGAACGGCATCCATACTTTTGAGAATGATCAGGCACCGCTTCGCTTTGGGAAACATCTTCAGTATTTGTCCGGCAATCCGCGATTCAAAATCGCTCAAGCTGGCGGCATGACGGATCGTGGAGGTTAAATCCGCAATCAGTTTGATCTGGCTGCGGAGCAATGACTCACTGATGGGGGTTTGATCATCACCGGCCGGTGTCGACACATCTAGTGTTTCCGCTTCGATACTGGCCCGGGTTATTTTCGAGATGTCGGACTCGAGCGGGCTTTCTGAGAGGAACTCCTCTGTCTTTCTCTTGTGAATGATTTCCGGGACATACTCTTCGGTTTGGACGAAAAACTCCGTGTTTCCGATCATCAGAACATCGCGGGGAAAAATCGGGGTCTCGGATTGGATCCTTTCAGAGTTGACATATGTGCCGTTCCTGCTGTCTAAATCCCGGATGATAAATCCATCCGGTGTTTTGATAATTTCGGCATGGGTTCGGGAAACGCTTCTGTGGGAAATCGGGATGTCACAGTCCTCAGCGCTCGAGCGCCCGATGAGAGTCCGGTCACCGAGTCTGTGTACCAACCCGGTCGTCCCGTTTCTTAGAAACATGGATCCCAATTTCCTTTTTGCCGATAATAGTGTACAAATTGCAGGCACGTTTAGCAAGCGGACAAGTACCCTTTCATTACGCTCGTCCTCCAAGTGGAAACTAAGTAATCACTTTGCAATGGATACTTTGTTACCGGTTTTTCAAGTATTTGCAGCAGGATTCGGTCTCAGTTTGTATTCCCACCCCTGAATTCAGGAGTGAAAAGGGAGTGCATTATTCTGCTCTTATGGGCACAATCTTTCAAACAAAGCTGGCATGGATATTGCTAGTAGAATAAACACATGGGATATTAGGGCATATCCATTGATGAGAGAGGATTAAGCCGGGTGTGTCCAGAGAGACCGGGAATTCATTCCCGGAGCAAAAGGGGGGGTAAAAGGTGGGGCCGCGGGGGAAGGTTCAGACCGCGCCGGCCTGAAAGAGCGGCTTTGAATTCTTCCCCCTCCTTTTCAGAGAGGATTTGCCATCTGCTTGAGTTTAAATTTGGCCAGTTCTTTCATGAATTCAGGTTCTAAGGGATCGAGCTTCAACTTCCCCTGCATCCACTCGAATCTTTTCTGACATGCTCTTCCGTCCAAGGCGTGACCGGCATCGTACCATTCCAGCTGCTTAGGTTCGCTTGCCGCCTGATATAAGGCCGCCACCTCATCCTCTGTTGCATATTTATCTTTACGCCCGTTCTGAAAGAGAAGCGAAGACGGTGAAGAGGATTTAACATGCTGGATGGGATTTATGACTTCCATCAAGTGTAAGTAAGCTTCGAGATCTTTTTTTGGGAGTGATTTACCCTGGTTCCGCAGGAAACAGGTCATGCGGGCTGAACAAGCCCAAAGTATATAAGTTTTGATTCTTCTCTCGACTCCCGCAAGCATGGCGCCGATTATGGCTCCATAACTAAACCCGACAAAGCCTATCCGGCTGCCGTCGATGTCAGGACGATCGATGAGCAAATCAACTCCGCGCCGGAGATCGACGACTGCCTGGATGTGATCGTCTCTGTCCCTCTCCGTGAAACTGAGTATGGGGCGTGCAGGGATGCGTACATTAGGTCCATCGATCAACAACGATGCACATCCTGCTCGGGCATAGATGCCGGCTTCTTTTAAAAAGGCATGCTTGCTTGTTCCGCTGGGGTGCATAAAGAGCACTGCCGACAGTCGGCCGCCGCGATCCGGCAGAATCATATACGATGAAACCCGTCCCCCATGAGGGCTTGCGTAAGAGACCTCGATGATGGAGGTGCCGTCCTGTTTTTTCCGATTATGTTCTTGAAAATCAAGCGGTAAATTCGAATCGTAATCAAACATCATTTGCCCGGCCTTAATGGTGAATTTGTAGGACGGCGGCGCCGTCGATCTTGCTCTGCTTGAGGAGCTGGAGCACCTGGTTGGCCTCTTCCAGAGGGAAGCTCTGAGTCGTGGTTTTGATGGGAATCTCGGCGGCTATTTTAAGCAGCTCGTTTCCATCTTGACGGGTGGCGTTGGCCACACTGCGAAGGGTTCGCTCGTGGTAGAGGTATCGCATGTAATCCATCTTCGGGACAGGCGACATATAGATTCCGGCCAGAGCCTGCGTTCCCCCTCTGTCCAGCAGGCGCATGCCGTCCAGGACGGTCGGTCCGGCCGGAGTGAAATTGACGACGCTGTCCAATTTGACCGGAGGATCGTCTTTCGAGCTGCCGGTCCAAATCGCCCCCAGGCTTTCCGCCAGGTTTCGGTGCTTTGCACTCCGGGAAAAGACGTAAACCTCACAGCCCCAATGCACCGCAATCTGGATGGCCACGTGAGCGGAGGCGCCGAATCCGATCAATCCGAGACGTTGTCCCGGTTTGATCTCACTCAGCCTGAGCGCTCTGTAGCCGATTATGCCGGCGCAGAGGAGCGGTGCGGCATCCGTATCATCGAAGAGGGCGGGAATGGGATAGGCGAATTTTTCCGGGATGACGATGTATTCGGCATAACCTCCATTCTCGTGATAACCCGTAAAACGGGCATCTTCGCAGAGATTTTCCTTACCTTCCTTAGCGTATCTGCAATCCTCCTCGGTCGAATACAGCCAGGCGACGCCGACCCGGGCGCCTGGTTTGAACCGTCTGACTTTTTCTCCCGTTTTTTCTACGAGACCGACAACTTGATGGCCGGGGATGATGGGAAGCAGCACTTCCGGAAGGTCCCCCTCCACGGTATGAAGGTCGGTGTGACAGACGCCGCAGACACGAATGCGGATAAGGATCTCTTCAGGGCCGAGTGACGGAGTCTTGACGTCTTCCAGGGTAAGCGGGTTGTGTTCGATGGGAGCGAACTGTCTGAGAATCATGGCTTTCATGGCTAACCTCCGTTTAATCCCATTCTCCCCGGGCAACAGGGATACAGCGGCCGCCGACATGGACGGCGATTTCTCCGTCTACCCCCTTAGCTCTTATGAACAGCAGCGACGGCCTTCCGATCTCATAGCCCTGCTCCACACGAAGGTCTATATCCTTTGTATTGAAACAACCGTGTTCCACGAGATAACCGGCCAGGCTCCCGACACCGCTGCCGCAGGCCGCATCTTCGGAAACACCGTAGTATTCGTTGAAAGCCCGCATATTCACGTTGTTCTCCTGGAAATAGGTCTCGGAAGCAAAAAGGATGAAGGCCTTGCCTTCGGTTTTATCGACGAATTCCAGGATGGCCCGGCCATCCGGACTGGCTTTTTTCAACGCATCCAGCGATTTCACAGGCACAATAATGAAGGGCAGGCCTGAAGAGGCCTCCTGAACAGGATACCTGTCATCGATATCTCCGGCATCCAATCCGATCATTCCGGATATGTCCCCCACACTGAATTTTTGACCGAAGCTTGCATTCTTCTGCTTCATCCACAGAATGTCGGGATCATCTCCGTCATAACGGAGCGACACCGGAACCGGCCCCGCTTTGAGGTTGAGCGTGATTTGCAGGACCGGCTCCTTAATGATCTCCTGCTGGATGACATAAACCGTTCCAAGAGTGGGATGACCGGCAAAAGGCAGCTCTTTTTCCGGGCTGAAGATGCGGACATCGTAACCGCCGTCCCTTGCCGTATCGGATAAGATAAAGGTCGTTTCCGCCTGATTCATCTCCCGGGCTATGGCTTGCATCTCTTCATCGGTCAGGCTGGCGGCGTTCCTGAAAACGGCCAAACCGTTCCCACCGTATCTCTTTGTCGCGAATACATCCAGCATGTAAAATTTCCTCTCCGCCATTATTTTCTCCTTATTCCTTTTCCGGCTCCGATTTTGCGGAAATTTTTTGCTTGAGCCGTTCCATGCGGTGTTTGAAATCATCTTCGTAGTAGGAGGAAGTATTGAGCGAGAGAACGTAGCCTTCCTCGGCGATCTTTTTCGCCTCATCATAGTTTCTTTCTTTATGTTCCAGGTACATGGCCATCTCCCGAAAAGAAAAAAGGTGCTGTGCGGAGAACACTTCCAGAGACATGACTTCTTTCCACAGGGAGATCGCCTTTTCCCATTCTTCGTTCCGCTTGAAATGGTAGGAGAGCTTTTTTTTAGCCTCAATGACGACTTCATCGGAGAGGGAGCCGCCCAGTGCCCTCTCGTAATAACGAACGGATTTTTCGACATCGCCGATTTTTTCCATGACCTTTCCGGCTCCGTAAAAATCCATGGCATCGGCCGGGCACTCCTCACCTTCCTCTGAAAAGATGAGCGCTCCCATGATGACCACACCGAGGAGCGATAGGATATCTTCCTGATTGTGGTAGATGACCGGTTCGATCAGATCGTAGTTTCCGGTCTGAAGATACTGGAAGTACCGCCATGGGATCTCAGCCGAGGGGATGTCTTCGGTCCTTCCGGTCCGGACGACCTCATGCGCCAGATGGGAAAGGCGGCAGTTGTCGTGTTTGTGCCGCCAGAGACTGCGTGCCGGATAGAGAAAATCCAGATGAGGCAGATTCCCCAGGGGAAAGGGCCGGCGGTGAAGGATGAAGCGGGTTTCCAAGAGGGGGATGTCGAAATTCTTGCCGTTGTAGGTCACGACAGATTGAAAATCCATGGTGCGGAAGAAATCCTCCAGCTCTTGGATCATCCTCTCCTCTTCGGCCAATTCTCCGAGAAAATACTGGACAACCCAGAAGCTGTCATCCCGGAAATATCCCATCCCGATGTTGAAGGGCACGGTCCCGGTTCCTCCGGAGAGCCCGGTGGTTTCCAGGTCGATGAACAGTGCGGTGGAAAGATCGATATCACGGAAAGAGTCATCTTTACTCAGGCAGGCCAGAACATCGCCTTTGATATCCAAAGCGGAAGAAAGTGTCACTTTCCCGTAGCGGGTGTTCAAGGGAAAAGGATTTTCGATCAGTTTCAGAGGCTCCCGTTCCTGAGGTTCGCGCCGCGGAGTATGGCTCTCCTTGGTTTTGTCCGACCGTGTGAGGTTTATGAGCTGCTGCAGTTTTTCCCGGGTGGAGAGGGCATTCCCTTTATTGATCGTCTCCCAGGTTTCTCTCACCCTCTGTGCTTTCGGTTCGACGCCGGTTTTTCCGGAAACGGACGGAAACTCATCTGTGTCATCAGATTTTTTTTCGGGCTCGCTCCACGTAAAGTCCCTCCTGGTTTTCTGCTTTCGAGAGCGGGCTTCCCGCTCTTTTTTCAGCTGTTCGATCTTTTTCTTGAAGTCAGACATGTCAAACGACTCGATCCCTGCCGGTTACCGGCCGGGCCTTACACCTTTTATTATATATACACTCGCCGGCAGGCAGTAAAGCACAATCCTGATATTTCCGCTACACTCCGGCCGGATCATTCGCCCATGAACTGGAGGATGATATTCCTGGAGCGCGGCCGGTTATCGAAGTCGACGAAAATGATCTGCTGCCACGTTCCTAAACTCAAACGTCCGCGGCTGAAAGGCACGGTCAGGGAAGGCCCGAGAAGTGCGGCCCTGACATGAGAAAACCCGTTCCCATCTCCCCACCTGGCGTCATGATGATAATGAGCATCCTGCGGTATCAAGCGCTCCATCATGGCCGAAAAATCCTCGACGAGGCCGGATTCGTGCTCGATGGTGGTGAAGCCGCCGGTCGATCCGGGAACAAATACGGTAGCCAGACCGTCCTGCATGCCTGATTCCGCAAGTTTCTCCGCCACGTGTTCAGTGACATCGATCATGTGGCCGTAGCCCTTGGTAGCGAAGCTCAAAGTCTCGTTTGCGATCTTCATCATGGAATCTCCTCTTCCATAATAAGATAAATCCCGCAGGGCGTAAAGCCAATGTCTCAAGACATTAATCCTCACCTTACCGGAAAGGTCCTATCTTTTTGCTCAGATGGAAACGGATGCGCTATCATGCTATGCTAGATTACTGACAAGGCGCAAAAAAAAATGAATCCGATGGACTCCCCATGTTTCGGAAAACGCCGATCTCTCCCGTTTATATTGGTCTTCATCTGCACCGCCCTCCTTTTGGTAAATCACGGTATTTCCGGAAACGGGCAAGAGCGCACTCTCCGCATAGGAACTCCGGATAGGGTGAAATCCGCCAACATCCTGCTCGACAGCAACCTGGCCATGTTTGCCCAGCTCTCCAACCCCCCCCTGATCAAAATGGACGACGAGCACCGTTTCATCGGCCAACTCATCGAAAGATTCGAGGTTTCAGCGGATTTTACGATCTGGACGTTTATCCCCAGGAAAGACTTATGGTGGAGCGACGGACAGCCGGTCACTCCGGAGGATATCCGGTTCACGATCGAATACACCAGAGACAAAAGTCCGGCCGCAGGCTGGATGAAGCAGATGATCAGGAATGTTCACATTTCGAATGACGGGGCTGTCGTCGTTCATCTCAACCAACCTTATTCCCGTCTGGAAGTGGAATTTGCCACACACCGCATCCTGCCGAAGCATGTTTGGCAGAACGTGGGCGATCCGATGAAATACACGAATCCGGAAGTCAACATAGGCTGCGGTCCGTTTTACATATCCCGAATCGACCTGAACCGCGGTGTGATTCTGTACGAAAAAAACCATTATTGGAGGGGACGGCAGCCGCATTTGGAGCGGATCGAAATTCACCTCTATCAAAACCGCGACGTCCTGTCGCTGGCCCTGGAAAAAGGCGAGGTCGATACCTACTTCAGCTATGCGGCCTCCTATCCTTACTCCGCGCTCCACAGGCTTCGCTCCACAGGCCGTTTTCATTTTATCGAGTTCTTGAACCTCGGTTTTCCCTTCCTCGGCTTGAACCTTGGAAAAAGACCGATGTCCGACTTGAAATTCAGGGAAGCCCTGACCTATGCCATAGATTATACCGAACTCATAAAACTGGATGCCCTGGGCTACGGGGAATTGCCGAATCGAGGATTTCTTCCTCCCAACGTCAGATACCGGAAGGATACGCCCATCCTGGAACACAACCCTGAGAAATCGAAAGAGATTTTGGAACTCGCCGGCTATAAAGATAAGAACAAGAACGGCATCCGAGAGGACAGGGAGGGCAAGGATTTTAACCTGACTCTCCTGGCCGAGCCCGAACAGGCACGGATTGCCGAGCTCATCAAGGATTACCTGCATCAGGTCGGGGTGGCGACATCACTCAAAATGGTGGATCTGAGCACATGGATCAACCTCAAAGACAGGTTTCGCTACGACCTCATCATCGCCGGCACCTCTCCCTGGGGTATGCAGATGCACGCGGGCTTGGCCACAGGCTACTTCGATGCGCGCCGAACCGGAGAAGGAGTGCTCCACAATATTGCGGATCCCGATTTTTTAAGGTTGTGTGACAATCTCCTCTCGACCCGGGATGACAAAGAGCTCGAAGCTTATGCTCACGCCCTTCAGGAATACTATGCCGGCCGTCTCCCGGCCATCCCTCTCTATTGGAACATGATCGTCACACCCTTCGCCAAAAAATTTTTGGGGTGGATTACCAATCCTCTCTATGGTATCTTCACTATCGACAATTTCTTATCGCTCGAACCGGCCGGACAGTGAAGAAAAGCGCGCGCTACATCATTGCCCTTTTCATCATCCTCTCTCTGAATTTTCTCATTCCCCGCTTCATGCCGGGAGATCCGGTCACGAACCTCATGGGCGAGGATTTTTTGATCGATCAAGAAACCCTCACCCAGCTCAAAAAAGAATTGGGTCTGGATCAGCCTCTCATCGTCCAGTACGGCCGCTACTGGAAAGATATTTTCCGGCTGGACCTGGGTTACTCCTATCACTTCCACGAAAAAGTGACCGGACTCGTCTTCGCCAAAGCCAAGTGGACGGTGCTGCTCGTCGGAATTGCGATCCTTCTGGGTTCGCTTCTCGGCGGATTGTTGGGCGCTTTTTCCGGGTGGGTTCCCAACACCGCCGCCAACAAGACAGCCACATCTCTGTTTCTGGCGGTCTACAGCACCCCTCCGTTTTTCCTCTCGTTGGCTCTTTTGTATGTCTTCGCTTATAAGTTGGGGCTCTTCCCGCTCAGAGGCTTCTATGAAAC
>JAFGNQ010000065.1 GCA_016926925.1 Candidatus Aminicenantota bacterium | reverse complement strand
GATTTGAGCTCTCTTGAGAGCGTTTTTGGATGCCTCAACAGACATCGTAATCGTATCCTGGTCCGGTGCGGGGACGGATTTCTCTTCGAGCATAAGGCCTCTCTTATAGCTCGGCGCATCCGCTCCCCAAACCTTGGCGATTTCTTCGACCTTGATTCTGTTTCGGGGAATGTATGCCCCGTAACCGATAATACCTTCCATCTAGGACCTCCATTCATTTGGTGGATTTACTTGACAGGTTTTTCCAAAGTGCATCATTCGTCGTGAAAAACAAGATATGTTTGCACAACTTGTTTCCTAAGTCAAGAATTTTGGACCAGACGCAACCGGTTCCTTAATCTCCGAGAATGATGCGGGCATCCAGGGCCTGGCATCCCTCATTCTCATGAAACACGCGCAAAGGATTGATATCCAATTCCTTGATCTCGGGGAAATCGGAAAGGAGCAGAGAGACGCGCAAAATCACATCGACAACCGCTTCTAAATCAGAACGCTTATGTCCTCGAACTCCTTTCAATATGGGGGCTCCGCGCAATTCTTCGATCATGCTCTCAGCTTCAAGCCGGGAAATCGGCGCGATCCGCAAAGCCACTTCTTCAAAGACCTCGACGTAAACACCTCCCATTCCGACTATCACGACGGGCCCGAACTGGACATCCTGACGCCCCCCGACGATCAACTCCCTTCCGCCAGTGACCATGGGTTGGACCAGCACGCCGTCCAACTTGGCATCAGGGTAGGCTTTCCGGATGCGCCGGTTCATATCCTCGAATGCCTCGATGACAGCGGCCTTGTTGCGAAGGTTCAACTGCACACCGCCGGCATCGGATTTATGAGAGACACTTTCGGCAACGACTTTCATGGCCACAGGATACCCAAGCTTCTCCGCAGCGTTCTGAGCTTCCTCGATGGTAACGGCAGAGATGCTGGGGACGACTTCTATGCCATAGTGAGTCAGGACATCGACCGCTTCCGACAAGAGTAGATCACGCTTTTCTTTTTGAGCCCGGATTATCAAATTTTTGACAGGCTCGCGTTCGACTGTAAAGGAGGGAATTTCCTTTCCCGTCTTCACCTCATTCAACTGCGCGTGATAGGAATAACTGAATTCGAGAGCCCGTATTGTCTCGACAATTGTCGTGAATATGGGAAAAGGGAATGTTTCTTTGAGGTAGGCGGTTTCATCTGCGGGGGTGGAGACATAGGCGGCAACCGGCTTATCGTATTTTTTCGAAAGCTCTAAAAAGCGCTGGATCAACTCTCGCGTTTCGCTGTGTTCTTTCCTGGAGATGGATGTGTGGAGAAAGAGCACGGCATCCACCCACGGCTGCTTGAGAGTCCGTTCGACAATGTCGTCGTAGACATCCAAGTCGAAAAGGTCACCCAAATCCAAGGGATTCGTGAGTTTTATTACAGAAGCCCGGAAGTGGCTTTCGATTTCCCTGATAAAATCAGGAGGAAAATCCGCCAGCTCGAACCCCGAAAGCTCACAGGCATCCGCGGCCACAACCGCATGACCGCCGGAACGGGAAATGATAGCCAGTTTTTTCCCCCTCACGGGAGGAAGGTGCAACACCTTCATGTTGTTGAGCAAACTGGTCGCATCGTGCACCCGGGTGATGCCGCTCTGACGAAATGCCGCATCCACGACTTTATCGTCGCTGGACAGAGACGCCGTGTGCGAGGAGGCAATGCCCTTGCCGAGATGGCCCACATTCGACTTGAAAACCAGGATAGGCTTTGGGGATCGTCTGGCCACCTCCATCAATCGCCGTCCGTCCTGAATGCCTTCAAGGTAGAGGAAAATGATGCGTGTTCCCGGATCCTCGATCATGTATTCCAGCAGTTCTTCGGCACCGATACTGAGCATGTTCCCGGCAGAAACGAACTTGTTCAAGCCCAGCCCTTCATTGACCATAAAATTGAGAACGCTGACAGCGATCCCGCCGCTTTGGGATATCAAAGAGACATCGCCGACCTTAGCCAGCGGCTCGAGACGAGCGAAGGGAAGGCTTAGTCCGTTCTCCGTGTTGATGATGCCTATGCAATTCGGTCCGACAAAGCGGATCCCGTACTTCTCGGCTGCACGCAGCATCTCCTCTTCGATCTCCTTTCCTTTCTCTCCGTACTCACGAAACCCGGCTGTTTCCACCACAGCCCAGCGAATCCCTTTCTGCCCGCACTGCTCGAATATCTCTGGAATGGTGTGAGCAGGAGTCAAGACAACGGCCAAATCCACATGATCGGGAATGTCTTGAATCGTCTGGTAGATCCGCCGCGTGGCGAAGACGCCCCCTGAAGGACCTACGGCATAGACTATGCCCCGGAATCCGAAATCGATCAAATTGGCCATGATGTTTCTTCCTAGGTTCGTGGTTTTGGAAGATACGCCGATGACGGCCACACTATTGGGGTAAAAAATCTCACGCATGGGGACACCTTCCCAAGTTTAAATTTCTAAAACAGCCTGTAGGCTCTCAAAACATCATCCGGCGGCTCACCTCT
>JAFGNQ010000395.1 GCA_016926925.1 Candidatus Aminicenantota bacterium | reverse complement strand
AGGTGCTCCTGCTTTGGACCGTCTTGGTGAAGTTTGTGGCTCCTGTGATCATGCTGGTAACATGGCTGGCTAAACTGGGGGTCATAGACAAGCTCGCACGTCTGTTGTGAGCCGCAGTAGGGACAGGTAAATTTTTTATGGAAGGAAGAAAAAGTCGTCTGTCCTTAATTTGCGTGATTTGGTAAAAATCACTAGAATAGCTCTTAACGCTTGACGAACCTATGACAATGAAGCCGAGAGAGCGTGTTTTTACAGCGCTTGAACACAGAGAACCGGACCGGGTGCCTCTATTCGAAATCTGGATCGAAGACGACATGGTCCCCTTTTTCGGTCAGACGGATCTCCAGAGCACCTATGTTCATCTGGGGCTTGATTGTGTTCCCATTCCCTTCCGAAATCCATTTGGCAGCAGTGCCGATGGAGTGGACGCCTGGGGAAGAATCTGGAAAAAGGGGCAGTATGCGGAAGGAGCCATCCATACCGAAAAAGAGCTTCTCAAATACAGCCCGGCCCTGAATCGAGTCAAGGATTTCTTCGATCCTTACGAGGTGGATCGAGTTCAGAAGCTCTATCCGGATTACTGTTTGATTTTCGGTTCGCATATTGCGCCGTTTACAGCCGGCTATATGGCTATGGGCCTTGAACGTTTCTTCATTCAAATGGTCACGAACCCTTCATTTGTCCGTAAACTTCTGGATGACAGGACGGAGTGGTGTATGGCCATGTTCGAGGAAGCGCAAAATTACGGCATCGATATCGGTATTCTCGGAGAAGATGCCGGTCACAAGAGCGGCCCCATGGTCTCTGAGGAAATGTGGAGGGAATTCGTTTTCCCCCTTCACCGCCGTATTATCGATGAGTTGGATGTCCCTCTCATCTGGCACAGTGACGGTGATTTCCAGTCTTTTCTTCCCGTGGCAGTCGAAGCCGGTTTTATCGGAATTCATGCTCTCGAACCCGATGTCGGCATGGACCTCGGCATAATCAAACAGAAATTCGGCGACAAGCTCGTTCTTGTCGGCAACGTCGATACCCAAGTTTTGTTCAAATCCGACCTCGCTGCCGTCCACCGGGAAGTCGAGCGCTGCATGCAACAAGCCGCTCCCGGCGGGGGGTACATGTTCGCCTCCTGCAACAGCATCTTTCCCGGCATGAATCCGGCTGCGGTGCGGGAAATGTACCGCTATGCCGCTGAAATCGGAGAATATAAAGGCGCATAGGTGAAACGGGCGAAGTAAATCCGTATAAGAAAATCAGCTTGAAAGGAGCAGTCCGGTGCAACACAAATCAAAATGTTTTTTTCTTTTCATTCTTTTAACAGGTCTTCTTATTCCTCTTTTCTCCAAAGACAAAATTGAAGACAGCGTTGATATTGAATTTCTCTTCAACCAGAAAATCCCGATGCGTGACGGGATCAACCTGGCCTCTTACATTTGGAAGCCTGCAAAAATGGAAAAGCCATTGCCGGCCGTTTTTTCCTTCTCCCCTTATACGATCGAAATGCATTACAAAGAAGGCCCGGCCATGGTCGAGAATGGATATGTCTATTTACTCGTGGATATCCGGGGCAGAGCAAACTCAGAAGGTGAGTTTTGGCCCTGGGAAATGGATGGTCGCGATGGCTACGACATCACTGAATGGATTGCTAGGCAGCCCTGGTGCGATGGACGGGTGGGTATGATCGGCGGTTCCTATAGGGGAACCGTACAATGGCTGACCCTGAAACACATGCCTCCTTCACTCAAGGCGATCATACCTACAGCCTCGGCTTATCCCGGAATCGATTTCCCGGGAATGGGAAACATCCCCTACAGCTACTTAGCCCAATGGCTTGGCTTCGTTAACGGGAATACCCATAACATGCAATATTTTGCCGATACCCAATACTGGATAGACAAGTTTTACAAGCGGTATTCGGAACACATCCCCTTTTCAAAACTTACGGATATCGTTGCCAGCAACCCGGGAGTCTTCAAACGATGGATCAGTCATCCGTCCTTCGATGAGTACTGGAAGTCGTTTACACCGACACCCGAAGAATTCCGGCAGTTCAACATTCCCATCCTGTCCATCACCGGATATTTCGACGGTGACCAGCCGGGTGCGCTCCAGTACTACAAGGAACACATGAAATACGGAAAAGAGGCGGCAAAGCGGAATCACTACCTTATCATCGGACCCTGGGATCATGGTGGGACAAGAATGAACAAGGAAGAACTGGGCGGATTGAAGTTCGGGCCCAAAGCCGTTGTCTACCCTGATATGATCCAAATGTATGTGCAGTGGTTCGACTGGCTGTTCAAAGGCAAGGAGAAACCCGAATTCCTGAAAGAGAGAGTCGCTTATTATGTGATGAACAAAGATGAGTGGAAATATGTCGATGATTGGGGAACGGTATCGAATGCCACAAAATCTCTCTTTTTATCCTCCAGCGATGGCCATGCCAATGATGTCTTTCACTCGGGTTCATTCGTTGAGTCTCCTCCTGACAAACCGCAGAAGCCGGATGTGTTTGTCTATGATCCGCTGAAACTTTCCCCGAAGAGAAAAGCGGGCGAATTGTTCGCATCCGATTCGTTTCTGGATCAAAAACCTGCATTTTCGGATGATATTCTGATTTACCATAGCGATCCCCTCGAAGAAGAGTTGGAGGTTGCCGGATATGTCGGATTAAAAGCCTACATGGAGCTCAATGTTCCGGATACGGATTTCCTTATCTCTCTCTACGAAATCACCGAAAATGGGAAGAGTGTCAACCTTGGCTCAGGAGTGATGCGTGCCCGCTACCGCAACTCCCTTTCAACGCCCGAACCTGTCACACCAGGTGAAATCAATCTGTATGATATGAACCTGTCTCTTTATTTTGTCCGAAAACTCGATAAGGGCAGCCGTTTGCGCCTTATCGTGACCTGCCAGAACTCACCGGATTTTGAGAAAAACTACAATTCGGGGGGAGTCGTAGCCGAAGAGACGGCAAAGGATGCGCACAAGGCGGTTATCAAACTCTATCATGACCCGAAACATCCGAGTGTCCTGGAATTGCCGGTGAAAAAGTAAAAGAGGAGAACGGAATTGTAGATAGAGGTCTGCATGACGGGCTCAATTTTTATAAACGGAGATAAAGTATGAGAGAAAGAGTTTTCCACATCGGTTCGTCTAAGACAGTTTGTATCTGTATTCTATTAGCAATCTGTACATTTGCTATAGTGCGGGCGGAGTCTGTTGAGGAAAGGTACAAACGAGCCGAACAATTCTCGTTCGGCAATGTTCAAAAAATGGTTTTCAAGACAGGCGTCAGCCCGAAATGGATCGAGAAAAGCGATCGATTCTGGTATCTCAATAATACAGCCGAGGGCAAAGAATTCGTCTTTGTCGATCCTTCAAAAAACACCCGGAGGCCCGCATTCGATCATGAAAAGCTTGCTGCCGCTTTGAACAAGGCTGCGGATAAGGACTTCAAGGCAGAGAATCTTCCTTTCAATGATATCGAATACATCGACGGGGAAAAGTCCATCCGGTTCAAAATCGGTTCTAAGTTATGGACGTGCGGTTTAAAAAAATATGTATGCACTTCCGAGAAAGTAGAGAAAGAATTGCCTCCGAATCATCTCGTCTCTCCGGATGGGCGCCGGGCGGTTTTTAGCAAGGATTACAATCTTTATGTGAAAGCGCTTCCAGACGGAGAGGCAACGGCCCTGACCACTGACGGCGAGGAATATTATGACTACGGCCAGCCTCCTTCATTCATCGGGAAGTTTTCATCGGCTGCACAGTTGAAAGCTTCTCCTCCTTTGGCTCTCTGGTCTCCTGATTCTAAAAAACTGGTCACACACAGGCTCGATGTCCGAAAAGTCAAAGATCTGAACCTCCTGAAATTTTCACCTCCAGGGAAGGATAAGAGACCCCGTCTTTATACGTACAAATACCCCATGGCTGGAGATAAAGATGTAGGGCTTGCTCAAATGATCGTTTTCAATGTGGAGAAAGGAACCAGCATCGCCTTCGATGCTCCACCCGAGCTGATCACCTATATGACACCTTTGGAAAAAAAACATGTCTGGTGGAGCGAAGATAGCAGCAGCGTGTATTTCATTAGATCGGAACGGGGAGATAAGACGAAAATCCTTTGTGAGGCCGATTCGGCCACAGGCATGACCCGGGAAATTTTGGAGGAAAGAGGCGACACGCATGTGGAGCTGAACCTCATGATCGGCATGCCGCCGAATGTACGTATTCTTAGTGGAGGCGATGAAATCATCTGGTATTCCCAACGGGACGGGTGGGCTCATCTCTACCTCTACGACGGAAAGACAAGAAAGCTGAAAAACCGGATTACACAAGGAGAGTGGGTGGTCCGGGACATCCTGAATGTGGATGAAAAAGACCGCTGGGTTTATTTCACAGCCTCAGGAAAAGAAGACGGCCGGGATCCCTACTTCCGCCATCTTTACCGGGCAAAACTCGACGGCTCCAATCTGCAATTGCTCACCCCCGAGGATGCCGATCATGAAATTACTGCCATTGAAATGGCGGGAACTCTAAAAATGTCGGTCCATTTTTCTCCCACCGGAAAGTACTTCACGGATACCTATTCGCGGATGGATTTGCCTCCTGTCACTGTGCTTCGGTCAAGGGACGGGAAGCTTATCAGAAAGCTTGAAGAAGCCGACATCGGGAAGCTGCTTGAAGCAGGCTGGAAATTCCCGAAGCCTTTCAAGGTCAAAGCCAGAGACGGGAAAACGGACATTTATGGGCTGCTGATCTATCCGTCGGATTTCGATCCGGCCAAAAAATATCCTCTGATAGATGGCATCTACCCCGGCCCACAAATGACCAGAACTCCCAAGTCCTTTCCCACCAGTCTTCTGGGCATGATGTTCTGGATGGATCAATCCCTGGCTGAGTTGGGTTTCGTTGTGGCCAACATCGATGGGATGGGAACACCCTTACGCTCCAAGGCTTTCCACGACTTTGCTTACGGCAACCTTGGTGAAGCGGGAGGGCTCAAGGATCATATTGAAGGATTCAAGCAGCTTGCCGCAGAACATCCTTATATCGATCTTGACAGAGTAGGAATTTACGGAAGCTCAGGCGGCGGATTTGCCACGGCGCGTGCTCTGCTCGAATTCCCGAACTTTTATAAAGTCGGCGTATCTTCCGCAGGGAACCACGACCAGCGCGGTTATATTGCGTTTTGGGGAGAGAAGTATCAAGGGCTTCCGGAAGGAGACAATTATCTCAACCAGGTCACGGCCGGACTGGCCAAAAATTTAAAGGGAAAACTTTTTCTTGTTCATGGAGGAATGGACGACAACGTGCACCCGGCTTTGACCTTTCAGCTGGTGGATGCTCTGATCAAAGCGAATAAAAGATTCGATCTATTGATCGTTCCCAATGCCACTCACGGTGTGGCGGCTCATCCTTACTATACATTGAGAGAATGGGATTACTTTGTCGAACACCTTTTGGGGGAGAAACCTCCCGAAGATTACAAATTGGGAGGAAAGAAAGAAAAGCCCGAACAGAATTGAAACTCGACCTGAGATGAGAAAAAGAGAGCAGGCTATTTTTTCCAGGGTTGAACAAAAAAAATGCCTGTCAATTTTTATTAATTATAAATCTGAAAAGCGGCCCATTTGAAAAATTGAGCGGGTTTTAGTATAGATAAATACACATAATTGAAAACATTCCATAGTTTTTTTTGAAGGAGGAAGGTATGGATGCTTTTTTGAGTTACGATTGGGTTGGTGTCCTCATAGCCCTGGTCCTTCTATTAATAGGGCTCGGCATCTTTTTTCTTGGCTTGCGCCAGAAGCGAAAAGGGGCAAAATGGAGTGTGTTGATATTCGGTTGCCTGATAATTGTTATATCTCTGATCCTGCTTGGAGGTTCCGGTTACCATGTCTTCCAAGTCTTGAAAGCGGGACAAAAATTCCCTCGACCGGGTGAGCTGTATGAGGTGGACGGATTCAAAATGCATATTATGGTTGAAGGAGAAAATGCAGAGACGGAAGAAGGCCGGACTCCGACGATAATATTTATTCCAGGGGGATATTCTCAGGGCCTCGGCCTCTGGCACCTTCATAAAGCCATGGCCAAAGAAATCCGGAGCATCCTTTTTGACAGGGCCGGAACCGGATGGAGCCAGAGGAGTCCTTACCCGAGACATGTTAAAAGGGACACTCAAGAGCTGAAGATGCTGCTGGATGCGGCCGGCGAGAAAGGGCCTTTCATCCTTGTCGGACACTCCTGGGGTGGATTTTTCGCCAATAATTATGCTCTCAATTTCCATGATGATGTGGCCGGGTTAGTCCTTTTCGAAGCAACTCCGCCCGAAGCGATAGTCGGGCCCGGTTCCAGGGGCCTCAAGATGTTTGCCGATTACTTAAAGCTGAGTGCCGTTCTAGGCTTGTTCAGCCTGAATCGATTCCTTCCATCTCTCGGAGGAGAGGGTGCAATGGATCCAGATTCTCCCGATTTTCTGTATAAGCCTCTACTGGAGGTTTGGGAGATGGCGAGCGCCAATGAGCTCAAAGTACGAGGAGGCTGGGCGGCAGCGGCATCTTTCGAAGCCATGCTCAGAAATCCAGAGCTCCAAGTCCAAAGCGAATACGCGCTTGGGGACATACCGATGTTCGCCATATACCGGGAGAACATGAACTCGGATGTCGAAGATCTTCCTGAAGCTGAGAGACAAAAAATGAAAGAACAGTCCATGAAAATGTTCAAGGTGACGGAACAGGAATATGAGGAGATGATGCAATCCGTGAATGAATCCGTGAAAGAAGTCCCCAAGCTTTCCAAAAGAGGGGAATTGATGTCTCCTCCGGAAGGAGCCACGCACCAGTTTCCTTACGAATTTCCCGAGTTCTGTCTGGAAAAGATCCGGGAGATGATCGCCCTCGTACAGGAAGATTCCGAATAGATTACGGGTTTACAAGCCGGGTTAAAGCTCTTTCACGAATGAGTGTTTTCATTGTCTGTATATCGGCGGACATGTTGCGGTCCGTGTCCCAGGGAAGAATATGTGCCCTGATTTTTTCAATGACAGGCAAGAGCGGTTTGGCCGGTTTGAGAGGCTTTAAAAATTCCAGAGCTTGGACGGCAGCGAGCAATTCGATCGCTAAAATGGTCTCGACATTTTCAACAACCTCATAAGCTTTTCTGGCCGCGATCGTCCCCATGCTGACATGGTCTTCCTTGTTGCCCGATGTGGGGATGGAGTCTATGCTTGCAGGATGACACAGGATCTTGTTTTCGGACACCAGAGCGGCGGCCGTCACTTGTGACAACATCAGTCCGGAGTTCAACCCTCCTTCCCGCACCAGAAAAGCAGGCAGTCCGGAGAGTGCTGGATTGACAAGCCTTTCCGTTCTTCTTTCTGAAATATTCCCCAGTTCTGCTATGGCGATTTTGAGGAAATCCATTAAAAAGGCCACGGATTGACCGTGAAAGTTTCCTCCGGATAAGAGCACATCGTCTCCGGCAAAAACCATGGGATTGTCCGTGGCAGAGTTCATTTCGATGGTCAGCATTTTCTCGATGTATTCCAGCGTATCCCTCACAGGGCCATGGACTTGCGGAATGCAACGAAGGGTGTAACTGTCCTGGACTTTTCCGCAATCCTTGTGTGAGGCCATGATCTCGCTTTCTTTGAGAAGATTTCTGAAGTTCTCTGCACATTTCAACTGGCCTGGGTAAGGTCTTTCTGCATGAATGCGCTCATCAAAAGCAGTGGCTGTGCCTTTGAGTGCCTCAAGAGTCAAGGCGCCGATAATATCAGCTGTTTCTGCGAGGTAGAGCGCGGTGTGGAGCGCCTTCGCGCCGACGGCGGTCATGACCTGTGTCCCGTTGATCAAGGCCAACCCTTCCTTTGCGTGCAGCTGGCAAGGTTTAAGCCCTGCTTTCTTCAATATGACCGCACCTGATCCCTCAAAAGCATCGTATCTGGCTCTGCCTTCTCCGATTAAAACTGAAGCCAAGTGAGCTAGTGGTGCCAAATCCCCGCTGGCACCTACGGAGCCTTTTTCCGGAATAAGCGGGTAAATACCTCTATTGATCATTTCAATGAGCAGCTCGAGCACTTCAAGTGAAATTCCAGACCTCCCCTTTGCCAGCACATTTGCCCTCAAGGTCATGATCATTCGAGCGATATCCTCGGAAAAGAATTCGCCGACTCCGGCTGAATGAGAACGGATCAAGTTGTACTGAAGCTGTTCGACCTGGTCGTGGGGAATCACTACATTGCTAAACTGACCGAATCCTGTCGTGACACCATAAACAACCTGATTTTCTTCTAAGATTTTGTCCACGACCTTCCTTGCCGCCTGAACATTCTCTTTAGCCTTCTGTGAGAGAGCCACCTTCATCTTTTTATTTCCAATCGCTATGAGATCCTCGAGCACTAGCGAATTACCGTCCAAGTTCACTTTTGGCATATTTTACTCCTGTACATAGAATACGCTGTCCTTAAAGTCGGGGCTTCCGATGGCTTGGTCAAGATCGCGGCTGTGGCTTATCGGTGCCTAATCACTTCTCCCGGTTTTTCGCCGGTAAATTCCCTATCTTTATAGACTATTGTTCCATTGACGATGACAGCTTTGATTCCTTCGGGTTTTTGAGCAGGATTCCTGAAATCTCCCGGGTAATTGATTGTATTGAAATCGAAGAGGAGAATATCGGCGCAGGCTCCTTCTCGCAGGATTCCACGGTCATCGATTCCTAAAAAGGCGGCCGGCACTGTCGTTGCCTTCCTTATGGCATCCTCAAGAGTGAGTATTCCCTTTTCTTTTACGTAGGTCTTGATATAGTTGGGGTAAAGGCCGTATGCAATGGGCGGCGGAGTCATTTGTGCCGGCATTTTAAAAGAACTGGCGCTCGTATCGGTGCAGGGCATTCCCTGGGGGTGCTTGAGGCCTTCTTCAATAGCCTGGGCGTTCAACCTGGGATCGATGGCCTGAACCCAGGTGATATCTGGATCTTCCACTATCAAGTCGAAGACCGTGTCGAGAGGGCTCGTTTCCTTCATCCGCACGATTTCATCGAGGAATTTCCCGGTATAAGCTTCATTTTCGCTGGTGATGATTTGGAAACGGGTGTACCAGTAGGGATCGACTTTCGTGTTGAGCATGGACAATTTCATTCTGCCCCGTTCGTGGACTTCTTTGACGGCTTCCCTGAATTCCTTATCTTTGAGATTGTCTATCAAGTTTTTTTTGATAAGTTTTTTTAGTCCGAACTCCTGAACCCAGGGCAGGCGCGGATTCGAAAACTCGGAGGCGACCGAAGTCTCACCCATGATCGTCGCCTCAAAAGGCATCAAATCAAAGGTGACTTCGAGGCCTTCCTCCCGGGCTTTATCCACGATCTCGGAATATGTCGCTTTTGCGACGGCCTCTTTGAGGAAAGCCGGGTGAGGCTGCGGAATCCAATATCCGTTTCCCATGTGGGCGATATGGAGGGGTGTCTTCGCCCTGCGGCTTACTTCTACGGCTTCTACATAACCGAGGTACCTCCCGATGAGTGCGTGTTCCAACGGCCTGTGAATGATTGTATAGCCGAATTCTTCGACATTATCAGTTGGCCATTGGAGCTGGGTTCCTCTTGTATGGGGAACGAAAATCCCTCCATGCTTCCCTGCAATCTTTACCAATTCTATGAGCTCATCCGTGTCCGCGAATTCCGAAGGACTTGGGTCGAGGAATGTCGAAAAACCGAAGGAGCCGCTTTGCATGGCTTCTTCAACATATGCCTGCATTTGAACGATCTCGTCATCCCGGGCCGTCCTTTTGAAATCATTTCCCATAACCATCTGACGGACAGGGTGGTGTCCGACGAGCGGCATATAATTGATGGCGATGCCTGCTTCCTCAGCTCGCGAAAGCCACTCACCGAAAGAGGTGTCTTTTCGTGGAGCCGGGGACAGTCCGCAATTTCCTCCCAAGAAAGATGTGATCCCCTGAGCGACGAGGTTTTCTGCGAGAGGGAACTGCATGATCGTCATATCCGCATGCGAATGGGGATCGATGAATCCCGGACAGACAATAAGGCCTGTTCCATCAATGAGGATAGGGGATTCGCCGTTAACTTTGCCCAAGGCTGCAATGTGCTTGCCTTTGATGGCGACATCGCCTTCATAGCCTTGTGCGCCGGTCCCATCGATTATCGTGGCATTTTGTATGATGATGTCGTAGTTCCCGGAAGGGCTCTGCGAATTGCAGGCTGACAAGGCACAGAGACCTCCCGTAATCAAAAGGAGAAGTGCAAGATTTGTCCGAATATGTTTTAAATTCATTTGTGCTTACCTCGAACAGGGATTTGTCATTCATCATACAGCGAATAATAGTACTTAAGCAAACATGTACTTCAATTTTACGTAAACTCTTTTCATCCCCCGGATATTTCTTTATGATATATGGGATCAAAGGAAAAAATTCATGAACGCACTCAAAAGAAGAAATTTTCTCAAAATGTCAGGGTTGGGGCTCCTCTCTCAGGTCGCCGGAGGCTCTGAGGCATCGACGTGGATTTCAGAAAAATCGACTCTCTCGGCAGCACCCGAGAAAAGGTATGATCCCTGGATCGAGCTGAACAGTGAAAATCTGGCCTGGAATCTCGAACGGATCAAAAAAACCGTTAAGGTTCCGGTCATGGCGGTGATCAAAGGCAATGCCTACGGTCATGGGCTGGTGGAAGTCGGTAAAATTCTGGAAAAGAAAGGCGTGGATCAATTGATGGTGGCTAAATTCGATGAGGCCCTGCTGTTGAGGGAGAGCGGCGTGACTGTTCCTATCCTCAACTTCGGGCCTCTTTGTGCAGACGATGCCGAGGCTCTCATCCGTCATTCCATCTCCCAAAGTGTCT
>JAFGNQ010000394.1 GCA_016926925.1 Candidatus Aminicenantota bacterium | reverse complement strand
AATCCGCATACAGCCAAGCTGTTCGCCTCGCATTTTCGCTTTTGATAGCTGCGGGGCCCTTCTTAATCTGAAAATCGGCCAACTGGCGCAAGGGAACCTCTCCACCCGAAGGAGTCGGGATCAAGACGCGTTCCAAAGCGGTGTGGTTATCACGCAGCTCGCGGCTGTACCGGACGTTCACCGGATAGCGTTCCAGGCCTTCGACCGTCGTCGTTACATTCAGGCCTCCAACAGCAGACATGATGACGTCCTGGACATCACCAACCGTTAATCCATACCGTGCCGCCGCGATACGATCGATGGCAATGTCCACATAATTGCCGCCCGTCACTCGTTCCGATATCACGCTCGACGTCCCGGGAACCTGTCTGATTACGGCCTCTATCTCCTCACCCAGATTGCTGAGCGTCTGCAGGTCAGGACCCATGAGCTTTATCCCGACGGGAGTCTTGATTCCTGTGCTCAACATATCGATCCGCGTCTTGATAGGCATGGTCCAAGCGTTTGTGAGGCCCGGAAATCGGACAGCGCTGTCAAGTTCCTCGATGAGCTTGTCCATGGTCATTCCGGGACGCCATTCTTTCGTCTCTTTGAGCATGATCGTGGTTTCAATCATGGTCAATGGCGCCGGGTCCGTGGCCGTCTCAGCCCTTCCTATCTTCCCGAAAACGGATTTGACCTCTGGAAATCCGGCAATAATTTTGTCCGTCTGCTGAAGGAGCTCCTTGGCTTTGGTGACGGATATACCGGGCAATGTCGTAGGCATGTAGAGCAAATCCCCCTCATTGAGGGGAGGCATGAACTCCGAACCGATCCTGGAAAGAGGAAAGACACTCAAAAGAATTACCAGAACCGCTACAAGAATCGTAGCCACTCTGTGCCTGAGGACGAAGTGAATGACCGGCCTGTATGCTTTTATCAGAATTCGGCTGAGAGGATGCTTTTCTTCCTGTTTGATTCTGCCTCTGATAAAAAATCCCATCAGCACAGGAACCACAGTAATGGCCAGAAAGGCCGATGCTGCCATGGCATAGGTTTTCGTGTAAGCCAGCGGTTTGAAGAGTCTTCCTTCCTGTTGCTGAAGCGTAAAAACCGGGATAAAGGAGAGAGTTATTATAAGCAGAGAATAGAATAAAGAAGGCCCGACCTCTTTAGAGGCTCTGACAATGAGGGCCCAGCGATCCGCACCCTTCTGATACGGCTCTCTCTCCATATGCTTGTGTGCATTCTCGATCATAACGACCACAGCATCCACCATAACTCCGATGGCGATCGCGATGCCCCCCAAAGACATGATATTGGCGTTTAAACCTTGAACCCTCATCACGATGAAGGCTAACAAAACCCCCAAAGGCAGAGTGAAAACCGCCACAATAGAGCTGGGAAGATGCAAGAGGAAAATCAGGATGATCAAGGCCACGACAAGAGTTTCTTCCAGAAGTTTTTCTTTCAGTGTGGAAATCGCTCTTTTTATCAATGATGAGCGGTCATAGGCCGTCTTTACGGTAACTCCGTCGGGCAATCCTTTCTTCAAATCCTCAAGTTTGGCTTTCACTCCATCGATGACTTTTAGAGCATTTTCACCGTATCGAATGATAATGATTCCTCCTACGGTCTCCCCTTCTCCGTTCCACTCGGCGATTCCACGTCGAAGCTCCGGACCGATATGGATGCGCGCAATATCCGCGAGGAGAATCGGCGCGTTGTTCGGTCCTGTTCCGACAGGGACATTCTTCAAATCGTCAATACTTTTTATATAGCCCAGTCCCCGAACCATAAATTCCGTCTCCCCCATCTCGACCAGACGGCCGCCGACATCGTTGTTGCTGCGTTTTATGGCCATGCGAACTTTTTGAATGGGAATGCCGTAAGCCTGCAGTTTTAGAGGATCGACTTCGACCTGATACTGTTTGACAAAGCCCCCAATGCTAGCCACTTCGCTGACACCGGGAACACTGGCCAGTTCATAGCGCAGATACCAGTCCTGGATCGATCGCAGCTGTTGAAGATCGTACTTGTCGCCTCCGTCGAGGACGTATTCGTACACCCAGCCCACTCCCGTGGCGTCTGGTCCCAATTGAGGCGTTGCGCCCTGAGGTAAACGGCTGGCCGCAAAATTCAGGTACTCCAAAACCCGGCTGCGTGCCCAATAAAGGTCGGTCCCGTCCTCAAAAATGATGTACACGAGCGAGAATCCGAAAAAAGAATACCCGCGAACAACCTTAGCATAGGGGACGGCAAGCATGGCCGTAGTGAGAGGATACGTCACTTGATCTTCGACGACATTCGGCCCCTGTCCGGAGTAATCGGTCAGGATGATGACCTGGACGTCGCTCAAATCGGGGATGGCATCGACCGGTGTGGTTTGGATAGCATAAAATCCAGCGAAGATGACAGCCACAATACCGATCGTCACTAAAAATCGGTTATTGACAGACCATTCGATAATTTTTTCTATCATATTCTCTTCCATCCCATTCTAAATGTTTTTGACTTCCGTAGATCTTCACTCACGATTCTCTTCCCCCAAATCCATTATTTTTTCTTCACTTTCTCGAGCGTCATGCCGCACTCGGGACAGCGGGCGTTTTTATCCGTGGTCAAAAAATCCGGATGCATGGGGCAGGTATAAAGTTCCGCCTCTTCTGAAGGTCCCTCGATTTTCCGGGTTTGAGAAGCCCGCATTTTGGCGATAGCTTCGCGTGTCCGGCTTTCCGAATCCAGAAGGAACTGTCCGGAAACAACGACTTCCTCGTCATCGAACAATCCGGACAGCACCTGCGTATATCCATCATCGGATTCCTGGCCGATCTTCACTTCTCTGGGTTCGAACTTTCCGTCGCCTTTGGTCACAAAAACGATTTCCCTCGTTCCCGAGTGAATGACCGCTTCCGAGGGGATAGCCAGAGCATCACTGGCCGCATGACTGGAGATCCTGACAGTCACATACATATCGGGCTTCAGCAGCAGGCCGGGGTTGTCGAATACCAACCGAATGTTGTTGGTCCTCGATTTTTGATCCAGGTAGGGATAGATGAAATCAATCTTGCCTTTCAGTTTTTCACTCTTGATATGATCGAGCTCGAGTTCCGCACTTTGACCCACCTCGATAAACGGAAGTTCAGACTCATAGACTGCTGCCTCGACCCAGATTTTGCTCAGATCGGCGATATGAAAGAGGTCCATGCCGGGCCCGACTTTATCCCCTTCGACCACGGCTTTATGGGTAAAGAAACCCGTCATGAGTGATCTCAAGAGCAGAGTGCGCCGGGCTTTGCCGGTTTTTTCTATCATTTCAATTTCCTCTTCAGGGATGTCCCAAAAGGCCAGACGCTCCCGGGCCAATAGCAGCATTTTTTCGGCACCGTCTCGGACACTCTCGTACGGGCTGGAAGATAACTTTTCATAATTATTCAAGGCAAGCAGATATT
>JAFGNQ010000393.1 GCA_016926925.1 Candidatus Aminicenantota bacterium | reverse complement strand
TAAATAAAAAGTTACCCTTACCACAAGAAGGAGGGCATCATGAATAGGGACCGATGGATTATCCTGATCTTGGGATTTATTGTGCTCCTCAGCACCCGGCCCACTCAAATTCTCTCCCAAGAGACAGACTCTCAACTCTACCTCATGGGAGATTTTCTGGTCGATGTATCCCGGGCCGCGGAATATGAGGCGGCCGTCAAGGAAATCATGGCCGACCTGGAAAAGCACGGCTTCCCTTTCAGTGTCTATGTCTACACCACGGATGACGGCCATTACTACGCCATCTATCCCATGAAGAACTATGACGACGCGGACCTTTGGTCCAAAGGCTGGGGCGAGCTGGCGCAAAAGATGGGCATTAAAAACCTCCAGGCTATCCATGACCGCATCGTCGACGCGGAGATCGAACGCAGATATGCGTTCTGGCGCCTCCGTCCGGACATCTCATTTCTTCCCAAGAAAGAGAGGCTGAAACCGGAAGAAATCGGCTATTACACATGGGATTTTGTCTGGGTCATCCCGGGGAAAGAGGCGGAATTCGAGGCCGTCAACAAGGAGTGGATCGCCCTGAGCACGGCCAAGAAAGCCCGGGATCCGTTTCTAACCTACATGGGAGACCTGGGGACAAAATCGCCGGTCTATGTCTGGTTTGAATACGGCAAGAGTGCAGCCGACTATTCCGCCGCCGAAGAGAATTTCTGGAAGGCGATGGGGGAGGAGGGTGCCGCTCTGTCGAAAAGGACCCGGGCCTTGATCAGAAGAATGGAATCAAAGACCGGACGCTACCGCCCCGACCTGTCCTACTCGCCAGAGAGCAAGTAGGGAGCTGCAGGAGACGTGCTCGATCAGGAACCGAAAGTGTATTTCTTGAATTTCGTCGAGCACGGAGGCCCCGGGGCAAAGTGAAATACCGGCGGGTCCGAAAACTCCGCAATCCCGCACCCGGCCGTAAAGCCGGTTCCTCCCGGCTTCGGATCATGACGGCAGACCGGAAATTGCGGGTTGTCATGAGAGCTGAGAGCGGCTTTTGCCGTTTCGACCGTAATTTTTTTTGACGGATCTTTCAACCGATTCTCCAGAGCCTGAAATCTCGCCCCGGAGTTATTCTGGAAGCCATTGTACACTCGATTCCCTTCGAAAGCTCCGTCCCAATCATCATTTACCAGGACGTGGTTGGTGTGGTAGACCCGTGTGGCTCCCGGGTAAGGGACAAACCGGCTGACCTTATTCGCGGAGCACTCGAACGAGCCCGCCTCGTCAGGGCCGCCGATGACATAATTTTGCCCGGTGGCATGCTTTATGTCTTGAATGAATTTTAGGGCATCTTCGAAGCTCCTCCTCTCCAGAACGCCTCGAGCGATAAAGGCTACCGGCAAACCGTCAAGCCGGGGTGCAAGTTGAGGCAGAGCATTGGCGCAGACCGCAAGAGGACTGTTGTTCATCCCCGGCAGTATGGCGATGAGCCCGGCCAGAGTGAAGACATAGGACTCCAGAGATGAATCCTTGTGTTTGATGTGCAGGAGGGCTTCGCTGCCGTCTTTCAGAGTGAAATCCTGATTCTGCCCTGTGAGCGCGGGCAATCCTTCCTGAGCATAAACAGCCAGGCTGCTGCATTTCCGAGCCGAATGGCCGGACACTCCCGACTTTTTCCTGCGGGCATACCAACCTTCTTCTTCAGCAGTCTGATAGGCAAATATGGTTTTAAAATCGATACCCGTTCCTTCCGCAATGCCTCTCACCTCTTCTAAAAGATCGGGGGTCCACGTCTTTATTGCCTTCGTAAATTGGGTGTTTTCGAGGAAATCGTTGATGCTGGCATCGGGATCCGTTGTGCGATTCCGACGAAGATCATCGCGCCAAATTTCGATCAACTCGGTTATCTTCGACCTCAAAGCCTCACCGTGCGTTTGCCCTCGCTGCCGCGGCGTTCCCTTGAGCTCAACGACTTCGATATCTTCGTTTTTTCTCGGAAAAAAGGCCGTGTCCCTTTTGACCGGAGACAAATCCATCCATCCCGAGGGAACCAGACAACCCGCAGAAATTCCAGCCAGGGTTTTTGCGCTCTTTTTGAAAAAAACTCTTCTCTTCATTTCATGCCTCCCCTTGGTACAGGCAAAGTTAAGCCTATCATCCTTTCAGGGTTTTTTCCACCGTTGGCTCGACCAGGCTTCATCTCTACTCTCTGCGTTGGACGCGGCGATTTTTCTCAGATGCACCAAGGCTTCATGGATGTTCGAAATTGCCGGCGGCAATACCCAGAGACTTTTGGTCCTACGCTTTCCTTAAAATGAGAATTCTTATAAACTAGAAATTCATGAATTTCACGGATTGCCCCGGTTTCCCGATGAACAGTCGGGAAAAACCCTAATGCTGTCCGGCTCTCAAAAAATTCCGATAGAGGAGGTAAAAATGAAGTCACTAAAAAAAATACTATTTTTTGCAATCTTCACATCATTTTTGGGTTTTTGGCTATTGCTTCATGCTGCAGCGAAGGAGTCGAGCGCCCCGCCTAAGACGGTTCTCACCAATTGCACTGTGATCGACTGCACCGGAAAAGAGCCCATGAACGACATGACCGTGGTCCTCGTCGGGAACAGAATCACTGAAATTAAAAAAGGAATCTACACGAAGCCGGCCGATGAAAAAGACGTCGTTGTTTTCAAACTCGAGAAGGGATATGTCCTTCCCGGCTTTTGGAACGTTCATCTGCATTTGGCCGCGCTCTTGCCCGACCCCAATCGTATTGTGGAAAACGAATCCCTCTCCTCGGCAGTCATCCGGGCCGGCTTGAATGCCATGGACGGTCTTCGTTATGGATTCACGGGAATCCGCACAGTCGGGGAGCGGGAATATCTGGATGTAGCCTGGAGAGACTCTTTCGACCACGGGTTTTTCATGGGGCCCCGAATCTTTGCGTGCGGGGAAGCGATATCCATTACCGGAGGACATCGCGGCGACGTTAAGGACGGAGCCGACGGAGTGGCGGAAATCAGAAAAGCCGTGCGCACAAGGGTTGTCCACGGCGTCGATTGGATCAAGATTATGGGCGTGGAAATGCTTCAGGACGAACTCGAAGCCGCAGTGGAAACCGCCCATCACCTGGGGCTGCGCGTTGCTTCCCACTCCAAGGAACCTGCAACCTACCGGTCGGTCATGGCCGGAGTGGATTGTATCGAACACGGCTATGGGCTGAAGGACGCAACTATACGGCTTATGGCAGAGAAGGGAACATTCTATGTTCCGACCATCATCTGCAATCTGAGTGACCGATACATCAAGGAACGCGATCGCCGTCTGGCTGAATTGGGTTACTCTCAAGACAACAAAGTCGCATACGGACGCACGCTCATCGCCCATGCGGACGAAAGATCTCAGGAACATGCCGAACACCAGCGCCAGGCACTGCAAAAAGCCTTCAAAGCAGGCGTAAAGGTCTGCACGGGTTCCGATTCCACTCCTGTCGGCGAAATCGGAATTCTGGAGATCGAACAGTTCGTGCTCTCCGGGATCGACGAAATGGATACGCTCATGGCAGCCACGCGCAACTGTGCGGAGCTGTGCGGTGTGCTGGACAGGCTGGGAACCGTCGAGGCAGGGAAACTGGCCGACCTGGTGGTCCTCGCAGCCAATCCCCTTGAAAACATCTCCAACATCAGAAGGGTCAAGATGGTCTTCAAAGGCGGAGTTTCCGTGGACCTCAACCAACCGCAGGGCACAGCCAGCTATTGGGATTATTTCAGCACCAAAGAGTACATAAAAGGCTATTTGGCCGAGGCCGAGGAAGCCGCCGGCTTCAAACGCGGGAAAGTAACACCCCCTAAATGATCTGGTTTTTTAATCGTTCCTGGATGATGAAGCTGTCGTAAGTGCGGTTGGTCGCAAAAATCCGGTATATCTGATCCGACGTGAATGATTTCCCATGCGGATCCAAAAACGTGTCTTGGTTTCGTGACAACGGAAGCACCTGATCGCCATAGACGCCGCGGGCCGGCTTTATCACGAATTCCTGAGGAAGATCGTTCCTCAAAAATCCTTGCCATTCCTCTTCACTTCTCAAAAACACCCCATTGTACGACCAACCGGGACTCCGTTTAAAATACAGGGCATACAGTTTTGGAACCGGAATCTCCGAAGCCGTACAATACAGATAAAAAATACTCTTATCCTCCAGTATCTCATCCCGCAGCCTAAAGCCAATTCGTCTCATCGACATAAGGGCATCACAAATGCCGTGCCTTGCACCATATTCCAATCCGTTTGAAATCCAGGTTGCTTACAATCCGGGCTTCCAGCTTTTTCCAGACCGCTAGTGAAGGATGGTTGCTTGTATCGATAAAGGAGACGGCTCTCAGAAATCCCTGCTCTCGGAACATACGGAAACGGGCAAGCGTCAGTGCGGTCTGGACTCCTTGGTTGCGAAACGCCTGAGGCGTAAAGGCATCCACACAAAGCACATCTCCCGGATCGAGATTTGGACGTACGCTCTCTATCTTCGGATCGATTTCCCCGCAACCCCAGGCGTAGCCAGCCAAGCGGCTGTTGTGGAAGGCAATCAATCCCATATGCCCTGCCGCCAAGCGCCGGGCACATAAGTTCGCTTCTGACGGTCGATTGACTCTTCGGACCGACTCCAGATCCGAAAACCCGAATTGCTTTATTTCCAGAGAAATCTTGGACCGGATATCGGGGATGGAATCATCGAGAACCCTTGCGAAAACAAGGAATTCGATGTGACGATAGGGAAGCTGCAATAATTCCTGCCGTACCTTGGGCAAAGCAGAAAAAAACCATGCTGATGGATCAAATAAGCCCAATCCCCGATCAATTCGCTCAGCCGATAGAGGCTCCTCATCTACACCATCCTAATACCGGCTCGTGAACAGTATTTCTTTTTTTGTTTAATCATGCCCGCGGACAATTTTTTAATTACCATAGCACGATGAACAAGACGCCGTCAATCGGGAGACATAGAGACGGAACGGTAAAGAACGCGAAGATATCTTCCTTCGATTGACCGCATCGTTTCCAATATGATATGTAATCAGAGCTTTTGAATTTCAATTTCGAGGGAAAGTATAGCCATGGCAAAAAAGGAATTGATCATCGTCGGTGCCGGTATCGCAGGCCTGGCTACAGGCTGTTACGCCAGGCTGAACGGTTACGACACCGAGATCTTCGAGATGCACCACCAGCCCGGAGGAGTGTGCACTTCCTGGACAAGGAAGGACTTCGTTTTCGACTACTGCCTCCACAACCTGGCTGGAACGGCTCCCGGCAGCGACCTGCGCAAGGTCTGGGATGAGCTCGGTGCTCTGAACGACACCGAAATCATCGATCACCCGAGCTTCGTTCGGATCGAAGGACCTGGGGGCGAGAGTCTCGAATGGCACAACCGGCTGGACAGGCTCGTGGCGCATCTCAAGGAGATCGCTCCAGAGGAC
>JAFGNQ010000392.1 GCA_016926925.1 Candidatus Aminicenantota bacterium | reverse complement strand
GTCCATGCCACCGATAACACCGGCGAGAGCAACCGGGTGCTTTTCGTCTGCAATGACAAGCATATCCGATGACAGCTCGATCTCATCCCCTTCAAGAGACCGGAAAACTTCTCCCTTATTTGCCTTTCTTACGATAATTTTCGAACCTGATAGCTTGGCCAAGTCAAAAGCATGGGTGGGATGTGCCGTGGCGAAGAGCACGTAATTGGAAGCATCGACCACATTGTTGATGGGACTCAAACCCATAGCCTCGATCCTGGCTTTAAGCCAGTCAGGAGAGGGGGCGACTTCAATCCCCTTGACTACGATCCCGCAATATCTGGGGCAAAGGTCGTCATCGTAGATTTGGATATCGATGCTTTCGGAGGAATCCTCCTGCAACTCCGACAATGGCCAATTCTGTTCTTTGAGAGGCAAATCCAGGGCAGCCGCTAACTCCCTGGCGACTCCCAAATGTCCTAATGTGTCCGGTCTGTTGGCGTAGGTCTCGAGTTCCAGGAAAAGATCTCCATCCTTCTCTTCCCATGAGTCGACCATCATTCCGATGGAGTTCATTGTTTGAATAAGTTGCGAGGAAGACAGGTCCACCGCAACAAAATCTTTGAGCCAGTTTACACTTATTCTCATTTTCTTAAAAACTGCCGAATAAACCGCAAATCATTCTCATAAAAGTATCTCAAATCCGGTATTTGGTAGGCGTACATGGCCAGCCTTTCGATGCCCATGCCCCATGCGAATCCCGAGTATTTTTCCGGATCTATGTTAACGTTTTTCAAGACTTGAGGATCGATCATCCCTGCACCGGAAAGTTCTATCCACCCGGTTCCGCCGCAAGTCCGGCAATCCTTTCCGTTTCCGTCGCACGCAGGACATCCGATATCAACCTCTGCTGACGGTTCGGTAAAAGGAAAAAAGCTCGGGCGAAACCTAATTTTAATTTTGTCATGAAAAAGAGTCTTCAGAAAATGCTCCATGGTTCCCTTCAAATGGGCAAGGGTAATCCCACGATCCACGACAAGCCCTTCGACTTGGAAGAACATCGGAAGATGGGTTGGATCGGGTGTCTCTTTTCGATAGACTTTTCCCGGCGTTATGACCCGGATAGGGGGCTTCCTCTTCTCCATGACGCGGATCTGAACCGGAGAAGTGTGTGTCCGCAGCAGCCAGTCGTCCGTTATGTAAAGAGTGTCCCAGTCGTCGCGGGCAGGGTGATGAGGCGGAAAATTCAACGCCTCGAAGTTATAGTAATCCGTCTCGATCTCAGGGCCTTCCTCAACGGAAAATCCCATACCCAAAAAGATGTCTTCAATCTCTTGCTGAATGATGAGCAATGGATTGGGGGCCCCTATGTATCGTTCCTCTCCGGGAAGAGTCAGGTCTATTCTATCGACAACCGCATCCGGAGCTTGCGCGGCTTTCTGGAGGGTTTTTATCTTTAACTGAACGTAGGCTTTAAAGTCGTTTATCAGTTTTCCCGCTTCGGGCTTTTCTTCAGCCTTCAAGGCCTTCAGAGTCTCGAAGAGATACGTCAGATGACCTCGGCTCCGACCCAAATACGAGTTGCGCACTTCCTGGAGTGCTTTCTCATCCTGGATTTCTTCCAGCTGCTCGTCAAATTTTTTTCGGTAGTTTTGGATTTTCTCTTTCAGCGCGTCCATCCTCAGACTGCTTCTCCTATAGCTGTGCTTCTTTGACTTTTTGTACGATTTGGCTGAAGGCTTGCGGGGAATTCACGGCCAGATCGGCTAGGACCTTCCTGTCAAGCTCTATATTCAAGGCCTTCAACCCGTGAATGAAACGGCTGTAAGAGAGATCGTTGTTACCTGCCGCCGCTTTGATCCTGATAATCCAAAGCCTTCTGAAATCTCTCTTCCGGGTCCTTCTATCCCTGTAGGCATACTGGAGAGCCCTCTCGACAGCCTCTTTGGCTGTCCGGTAGTTGTGACTCCGTGCACCCCAGTATCCCCTTGCTTGTTTAAGAAGCTTAGATCTTCTCTGCCTTTTTTTCGTTCCTCTTCTTACTCTCGGCATTTTGTTCTCCTTCTGTAAAAGCCTGTGTCCAATTGCCCAGTGTGTATGGAATGCTTGTGACCGTTCCCGATGGAAGGGGAGGCTGACGTTTAAAATTCGTAAGGAAGCATATCCTTTATCCGGCTCATATCGGATGAGCTGATAAGATCCTTCTTCCTGAGTGTCCTCTTCCTTTTTGCTGACTTTTTCGTCAATATATGGCTTTTATAGGCTTTATTGTGGACGACTTTCTTCTTTCCTGTTACCTTGAACCTCTTTTGGGCTCCCTTGTGTGTCTTTAGTTTTGGCATCTTTATCTCCTGACTTCGTGGGGCTCAGTAAGGCAGAAACGGCCCATGGCTGTGTACGAACATTTCCATCCTTGAATCCCAGCTCCTCGACATCGACAAAAACTCGGTCCAGAATTCCATACGCTAGTTCCGGTTTTGCCTTCTCTCTGCCTCGGAGCATGACCGTTATTTTGACCTTGTTTCCTTCATTGAGAAACCGCTTCACATGCCGGATTTTGAAAGTGTAGTCATGGATGCTGATCTTCGGCCTGAACTTGATTTCTTTCAACTGGACTTGTTTCTGATGTTTCTTCGCTTCATGAGCTTTTTTATGCAATTCGTATAGAAATTTTCCATAGTCCATAACCCGACAGACTGGGGGATTCGCTTGTGGAGCGACTTCGACAAGATCCAGCCCGCTTTCTTTTGCTAAAGACAAGGCTTCTTCGATAGACCGCACCCCTAGCTGTTCTTTGTTCTCATCGATGAGTCTAACCTCATTTGCTCTAATCATTTCGTTAATCCGGTGTGGTTTTTCCTTGCGTTTCCCCGGGTAAAATGTGCGCCTTCGAATGACTGGCCTCCTTAAAGTTCGATTTCCAACGATTTATTTTTAATCAATTCCTTGATTTTTGCAAGAAATTCGTCCACTCCCATCTGACCTCTGTCACCTACAGTGTGGACACGGACCGAAACGTTTTCCCGCTCGATTTCCTTGTCTCCGATGATGAGAATCAGAGGAATTTTATGGGTTTCCGCATCCCTGATTTTGTACCCCATCTTCTCCCTTCGCTCATCGACTCTTGCACGAATTCGCGCTTCTTTAAGCTGCCGGCAAACCCCGGAGGCATACTCGCTGTGTCTATCCGCAATAGGGATGACGACAACCTGGACTGGAGACAACCACAATGGAAAATTGCCTTTGTAGTGTTCTATAAGAATCCCAAAAAACCTCTCCAGAGATCCGAGAAGCGCTCGGTGGATCATGAAAGGCCTGTGATACTGCCCGTCTTCTCCCACATAGTTCAGGTCGAACCTTTCGGGCAGGTTGAAGTCGAGCTGGATGGTGGTCAATTGCCAACTCCTGCGCAATGCATCCCTGAATTTGATGTCGATCTTGGGCCCGTAAAAAACACCCTCGCCCTCATCCAGGCGATATTCCAGATTTTCCTCTTTCAATGCGCTTTCAAGAGCGTGCGTGGCTTTGGACCAATCGGACAGAGCACCACAGTATTTGTCCGGACAAGTGGAAAGAAAGACTTCGTAATCGGTAAAACCGAAGGCGGCGAAGAGACTCAAGGACAATCTAATGGTCCTTCTGATCTCCTCTGCAAGCTGATCTTCCATACAAAATATATGGGCATCGTCTTGAGTGAAACCCCTCACCCTCAAAAGCCCGTGGAGGACACCGCTCCTTTCGTAACGGTAGACGGTTCCAAGTTCCGCCCAGCGAAGAGGAAGTTCTCGGTAGCTTCGCTGTCTTGATTTGAATACCATGATGTGGAAAGGGCAGTTCATGGGTTTGAGTTGATACTCTATGCCCTCCCTTTCAAAGGCGGGATAGAGAGCATCGTAATATTCGGTGTGTCCGCTCGTCCGCCAAACATCCAGCTTGGCAACATGGGGAGAATAGAGCAAATCATAATCGGCTTTGCTATGCTCATCCCGCCAAAAGTCCTCAATCTCGGCCCTGACAGCGGCTCCCTTGGGATGCCAGAGGATCAGACCTCCGCCGAGTTGTTCATTGAAACTGAAAAGATCCAGCTCAGGGCCAAGCTTCCGGTGGTCCCGCAGCTTCGCTTCTTCCAACATGGCTACGTACTCTTCCAGCTCCTTGTGCGAAAAAAAGACAACACCATAGATACGCTGGAGTTGTCGGCCCGTCTCGTCCCCTTTCCAGTAGGCTCCCGAAACGGAAAGGAGTTTGAAGTGCTTGACGTAGCCGGTCGAGGGCACGTGCGGGCCAAGGCAGAAATCAAAAAAATCATCCTGCCCGTAGACGGTAACCTTATCGGCCCCTTTCTCTCGAATGAGTTCTACTTTCAAATCCTGACCCAATTCATTGAAACGCTTGATCGCCTCATCTTTGGCGAAGGACATCTTCTCAATGGGGAAATTCCGGAGGGACAGCTCGCTCATCCTGCGTTCGATAGTCTCCAGATCTTGTTGGGTGAAAGGTTCTTCCCTTAAAAAATCGTAGTAAAATCCATCCTCTACAGCAGGTCCGATCCCGGTCTTTGTTCCAGGGAACAGATCGCAGACAGCATGGGCCAAGAGATGGGCTGCGCTGTGCCGCAAGACATCAAGGGCCTCCTTGCTGTCTTGATTGACAGGGCGCACTTCCATATCCTCTTCCACCCGGATGTTCAAATCCTTTATTTGCCCGTTCACTCTGGCAAAAAGTGGGGATTTCTCGTCCTTTCGGTCAGCGAAGAAATCTGACAGAGTGGTCCCCTCGCGTACGTTGAAAGTAGACTCGTCGACTTTAATTTTCACTAACTCAGCCATTTTTATTTATTATGTACTCAAAAGGGCAGGCAATCAACTCTTTTGCTCGTCCTCTAAAATACAGCGCAGAATAAAAATGGTAGGCGCGGAGGGGATCGAACCCTCGACTTCTTCCGCGTCAAGGAAGCACTCTTCCACTGAGCTACGCGCCTCCGCTTTTACAAGCCTATATATATTAATGATTTAGTCCTTGAGTGTCAATACTCAGGCATGAATCGGTACCGACTTCAAATCCGTGATGAATGAAGTTCGACGGCCCCAATTGACAAATACGTTTCTCTCCACCATACAATCGGGGCACTCCATAACTCAAGTTGTGTTCATGAGGACGCAAATTTGGAAATCTTTCC
>JAFGNQ010000391.1 GCA_016926925.1 Candidatus Aminicenantota bacterium | reverse complement strand
GAGAATTCAACAGGAACTTGTATGTGCCGTGGGATTGGGCTCTGTGCTGGCATTTGAATCCGATAAGGATAATGCGGCCCTCCTTATACTTCAGGTCAACGACAGCTGCTTTTCGCGCGATGTACTCCTCTCCCAGAAGCCAGCCGCTCATCAGGATGTCCTCTTTCGGATAGCTGGCTACGACCGTTCTGTCCCATTCTCCGCTGGGGATCCAGGTCGTCAATCCCAAGCTTCTTGAGAATATCCCGGCTGCTTCAGGAGGCATGCCGTATCCTACGGGTGAGGTCGGATCGACCTTGAGTTTGAGAAGCGACGTGGGGCAGAAAAACTTGCTTCGGTCGACTTTTTCCAGGCCGTTAGCTACGGGAGCGTCAAACTCTTTGATGACCAGGCCGCAGGCATTATTCATCGTCACCAGGATCCCGCCCTTTTCCACGAAAGCTTTCAGTGCTTCAACCCCTTCTTTTCCGATGCCGCCATCGTATTCAGGGGGGATAATCAGGCCGCGGAAGTACTGTGCGTAGGGATGGTTCGGCCCCGGCTTGCCCAACTTGATCATATCCGGGTCTTCGTCTGCGAAGACGATCACGTCACACTTGGCTGACAGATCAACCTTCTTCTTTTCCGTTCCTTTGAAGTCTTTGTTGTGCAGAGTAATGAAGGGAATTTCCATATCGTCGAAAACATACCGGGTCCAGCCTTCATCCATGTTGGATCGCCAGGATTGATAGAGGCCGATCCGGGGATTTTTCAAAGAGGACATAGGAATATCGGGTTTGCTATCCAATGCCTGCACTTGCAGGTGCCATTTCTCGAGAAGTGCAGGAAGCGCTTTTTGAACTTGCGGCGTGTTTTTTATGATGAACCCCCCGATACAGACATGGACATTCTCTCCGTGATATGGTTTTTCTGTCCGGTAAATCTCGGCATTTTCCTTAAGGAGGGCGAAGGCAACGGCATAAGAGGCGTTGGTTTTGGGGCACAGGGCGATGTAAGGCGTCATTTCTTTCGGTTGCGATGTACCGGGATATGGAATTTCTTCGAGCTCGGCCATTTCGACTTTGAAAGGCCTGTCGATCTGGTCGCAAGATACTCCCATTTGAAGAGGGAGTGTCCAGCCCGCATTGTCATAGGGCGGAACCGGGGGGCCGCCCGGATACTGCCTGAGATCCGGGTATTTTTGCTTCTCGAGCAAAGCCTGAGCATATGCCCGGTAAGGTTGCCCCATCGGGACGATGAAGGAGCCGGCAGGATAGGTTTTGCCGTCGGCGATGAAATCCTTCTCGGCTCGCAGTATTTCTATCCCTCCCAGTTTAAGAATTTCGAGCATGCGGAGCATGGTGGCATAGTCCCTCTGGATTTTGGGGATCACGAAAGCGAAGGGCTGTCCTTCCGGTTGGTTCTCTATGGACTCTTTGCACATTTTATAAAAATTGAAGAGAAAATCGTCCTTATGAAGTTGTGCTGTTTTGACAAGGCTCATGGATAGGACGAGTTCATAATCCACGATGTCCCTCAGCCGCCACCATCCGCCCGGCCAGGGATCAGGAAACTGCATCCGCTTCTCGGTGTAGGATGTGGGCAGCTCCGTGGGATCGACGAAAATAGGCGATGCGACGTTGACGGATGCCATCTCGCTGAGCAGACCGATGGAGTTGTGCAGCCAGGATGTGTCGTCACAGGCACCGATCCACCACCCCGTGAAGCTGCGGTCATAGACCACCCCGCTATAGCCATTTTTTTGCAAATCATAGGCCATATTGGTGCCGCACAGAGCAACCCCTCGCCATACCAGAGGATGCACCGTAGGAACAGGAGGGTTCATGAATGGCGGAATGAATAATCTGGCCCCGGTAGAACCCATCTGATGCTCGTCGATATGGATCTGCGGGATCCAGTCGAGATAGAGAACTTTGGTCACCGCCCTTGTCTCGGGCAGGTTGAACATGAACCAGTCGCGGTTGTTGTCATGGCCGGCATAATGGTGGTACAGATAAGGCATTTGGCCACCTTCGTATTTTGTCCCGACATATTTTCGGTACCATTCAGTAACCATCTGGTGGCCGTCCGGGTTGATGTGCGGGGAGAGGAGAATGATGACATCCTGGAGTACTTTGTCGGCATCGAAGGGGGTTTTTCCGGTCACCAGGTTGTAGGCGAATTCGAGAGACATTTGAGAGGCCGCTATTTCAGTCGCGTGCTGGCTGCAGGTGAAGCAAACCATGACTTTTCCATCTCGGGCCAGTTTTTTTGCTTCGTCCGGAGTTAAATTCTTCGCATCTCGCAGTTTTTTGTTTATGCTGCGGTATTCTTCGAGCCTGGCCATGTTCTCTTCGGATGTGATGACAGCCAGAATTATCGGCTTTTTTAAAACAGTCTGTCCGATTTCCTCGACTTTTATTTTGTTTGATTCCTCATCGAGTTTTTTGAAATAGGCGAGAATTTGGTCGTAATCCACTAGTTTGCGGTCTTCTCCTACCTTATGACCCAGAAATTCCTCAGGTGAGGTTTGTGCAGATAGCAGGGACACAAAAGCGAATAGGAACAAAAGCCCGCAGGTTGTGATTCTTCGTTTCATTTACTCCTCCTCTTTCCTGAATTATTCATAAAAACTGCCGATACTTATTTCCTAAAGAGTCTTTAATCAAATCATCGGCAGTTTTTACCCTCTGGGCGAGCCGATCTTGCCACAAAGTCTTCGTTGCAGCCCATTCGCGGTAGTTCACTACAGCTTCATAGGCTGCTGCCTTGTCTTTGCAACAACCTCGACTCGTGAATAATCCAGGCTCCTGAATTATTCATAAAAACAGTCAAGAGAATCTAATTATCACCCCTGTAATTATCTGTCAAGAAAAAAGAAAATACACGGAGACTTCTTGAGATGGCACATGAGAACAAAAAGCTTTCAAGGCTGAATATTCGCAGAGTATGAGATATAGGAAAAGGGTGTCCGGCCCTGCTGATGAGAAAGTAATGTGCTGTATGCATTTATGGGCAATTTCAGCGCTTCTGGAACGACTAAATTATGTTGACACTCGAGTCTGTAGAAATGAAATAGGCCTGTTTCATTTGGCTCGAGCCTTGTGTCTTACCGGACGATTAACTTGTCCATATAGCCAATAGTGTTGACAAAAGAAAGACCAGAATATAGGATTGACAGGGTGAAACATGAGAAAGTTTGATCGGCATAAAGCTTTTATCCCGCTGTTCGTTTCAATGTGTTTGTGTCTCATCCCGTTCGTATCGGCACAAGAACAGCAACCCGAGGTTGACCTCTCTGGAACAGCAAAAAAATCAATCTCGGAGAAGTTCGAAATAGGGATTCATTACGGCCCGTGGACGTTGAAACCTCTTTCCAACCTCTTTGAGGATGATCTCTTAAATGAAATCGGTCAAGAGATCAGGAATAAGATCCGGGATGAATTGACCGATAAATACCCCACACTTGTAGAGTCAAGCTATGAGGATGCCCTTCAATTCGGAACGAGCGGATCGAACTTCGGACTGGAAATCAGATACTATCCCGAGGGGAAATTGGGATCTTTCTCAATCGGGTTCTCGCTTGAAAGAACCAGTATCAAGATAAAAGCCGATGGCAATGTAAGACAGAATTATGCAAACGGAACGTTTGCTGAGGTGGAAGCATCGGGATTTATCACGACGAATCCCCTGACTACGAATCTGAGTTTTCGATGGGATACGAATCCTAGGTGGAGGGTTTCCCCCTACTTCGTCATTGGATTCGGCTTGGCCGCTCTGGTCGGCAAAGCGGGCTATGAATACCTTGGGACTTACACCTGGGCCGGACCTAATGAAGAAATCGGAGAATCGGACGAAAAAAGCATCAAAGAATGGGAAGAGGATATCGATACCAATCTACCCAGTATTTTTTATCTTTTCCAGCTTCAACTTGGAGTGCGGGCCAGAATATTACCGAATGTCTCCATCAATGCTGAAGCCGGCATTTGGGATGGCTTCGTATTCAGGATAGGCGCCTTTTACAGGTTTTGATTCCTTCCGGATTGATTTTATAAGCCTCAAACTGCTACAATACCTTGTTCATCCAATGAACTTGAATTACGGATAATTCAAGCAAATAACGGACCGTGCTAGATGGGGAGCTAGCGGTGCCCTGTAACCTACAATCCGCTACAGTAGGGTCGAATTCCTCGCCGAGGCCGGTCTTTTTCTGTTTAGTGTTCCGGTAAGTGGTGATGACGGTACGGGCCCTGCGCAAAGAACGCTCTGTGAACCCCGTCAGGACCGGGAGGTAGCAGCGGCAGCAGAGTCGTCTCTTGTGCTGCGGGAAAGCCTTGCCAGAGCTAACTGCGGGAATAACGCAGGGGGAGTTCTGTCGGAGCAAGGTGCACGGTCCTTTTTTTTAAGAGGGGGATTTTAAACTGAGGATTTGCAGACCGCCTTCTTTAAATCCGGCTAAATGAAGGAAATGTTCTGTCGTGTAAATGTTTCCTTGGAAGTTAGGATTGCAGCCTTTCAGCACAAAAGGCTGTGAGCATGAAGGATTCTCCTTCGCACGGACACGCCGTAAGGGCAGACAGTTTCGCACTGACCGCAGTCGTTGCACGATGGTGCCCTTTCGTGCGGCTTCAGCCGGCGATAGGCAAGCTTGGCATGTTCGTGTTTTTCATATCCTTCATAGTAGGCCAGATATCGCAGAATGGCAGTGGTTTTTATGCCGGATGGGCACTTTGATTCGCAAGTACCGCACATATGGCAGAAATCTTGAGAATTCTCTGCGATGTAGCGGTAAAGAGCCGTTTTCTGGTCTGCTGAAAGTTCTTGAGCTGTTACCGCTAAATCTTCTTCGAGTTGATCGAAGGTGAGCATCTCCGTCACGACAGAGGCGATGTTTGGATTCTCGAGAGCCCATTTCAACATAATCTGAAAGATCGATTGGCCGCTGCTGCCGTATTTTCCCAGGTTTTGCCTTCTCCCGCCCACTTTCAGTGCTTTCATGGCGATGATTCCAACGTCGTTTTTTTTCGCCAAAGCGATAAGGTGCCGGATCCCGCTGGCACCCAGATAATCCTCATGTGCCTCGATACTTTTTTCGGATTCTGCAATGTCAAATACGTTATAACCGAGTTGAATAACATCGTAGTGCCCGCATTCGATGGCTCTGCCCACGACTTTGTGGTGGTTGGAATGACAGGATATTCCGGTAAACCGGCACTTGCCCTCTTTTTTCAATTGATCATAAGCAGAGAGCACTCTTTCATCCGTAAGATCTTCTTGCTTGCTTGCGCCATGAATCAGAAGCACATCGATGGTTTCTGTCTGCAGCCTCCTCAGACTCCCTTCCACAGTCTGCAGGATGGACTCCCGGTTCCAATTTTGCCGCAAATGAAATTTAGTCCCCACAAAAACAGTGTCACGACCGACCTCAGCGAACAGGCGGCCGATTTGGCGCTCGCTGTTCCCATTCTGGTAGACGTGAGAAGTGTCGATGTAATTCACGCCCCTTTCAATGGCTTGAATGAGTATGGGCCACTCAGGAATGGGACTCCCTCCTAAAGAAATCTCGGATATGTCGAGACCTGTCCTGCCCAAACGCCTGTAATGCATGCTGCCTTTTTTTACGCGTTCCTCTTTTCGGCTTTTTGGGTTCATTGAGCTAGCTGCCAAAAGCGGAAGCGAAAGAGAGCTCAAGGCTGCGTTCTTTAAGAATTTCCGTCTGCTATCGTCTGTCATCGTTTTTTCTTTATTCGTAAACCGCTTAGAGTTTCAATCCGAGAGCCGTCAGAATGGAATCTGTCTTTTCCTTTGCCGGTCCGTCTAACGGCATGAGGGGCAGCCGGCAGGGGCCGCCGTAAAAACCGATCATGTCCAGAGCATATTTAATGGCCGGGATGCCGTACTCCACGGTAATTGCTTGATTGAGGGGAACCAGGTCATGCTGCAGCTTTTTGGCTTCGGTCCATCGGTTTTCGAGGAAAAGGTTGTAGAGTCTCCAACAGAGAGCGGGAGCGACATCCGCTAAGGCCAGTATACCTCCGGAGGCACCCATGATGAGTGCCGGCAGAAGCATGCCTCCCGCCCCGGTCAAGTAATCGAAGTGTTCGTCCAGCAACGGCATGACTCTGTCGCAAAAAGTCATATTTCCCGAACTGTCTTTGATGCCGGCAATCTTCTCATGCCGGGAAAGCTCTGCGAGAAGCTCTGCCGTCAGTTCTACTCCCGTGTAACGGGGGATGTGGTAGATAATAAGCGGCACTTTGGCATTGTCGGCCAGCGTGAGATAGTGATGTTTAAGAGCCTCCTGCGTCATCAGGGCTTTGAAATATCCCGGGGTTCGTACGAGGGTTGCATCCACTCCGAGTGCCGCGATTCTATTGGAAAACTCCATTGTCATTTTTGTCGACTCTTTGGCCGTGCCGACGATGAGCTTTTTATCAGAGGCGGCCGCGGTCTTGGCCGATTTGACGAGTTCCTCTATTTCCCTATCGGTAAGATAGACGCTTTCTGCCGAAGAGCCGGAAATCACATATCCGGAGAGTTCGAAGGTATTGTACCTGTGAATATTATCTTTCAGTTTTTCGATACTGATGTTTTCGTTTTTAAATGGGGTCGTCAGAGGAGCGAATATACCCTGGAATCGCGGCGCCATGTGCTCATCTCCTTTTCGCATCAGTCCCGGCTCTCTTTTTCGATTTTTCTGAGATCTTCATCGTCAAAACCGAAATAATGCCCGATTTCATGCACCACAACCTCTCGGACTTTACCTTTCATATCCCGTTCCGAAGTGCTGTATCGTTCGATGGGTTTCTGGTAGATCACGATCACATCCGGCGGGATGTTTCCGTAGAATGGACCGCGATGGGGATAGGGAACCCCATGGTACAGTCCGAAAAGGACGTGGTTGCGTGGAATGCCCATCCGCTTATAGACTTCTCTCGAAGGCTCATCTTCGACCATGACCGTGATGTTCTCGAGGCGTGCTTTGAAATCTTCAGGGAGATCTCGAAGCGCCTCGTCGACGAGCAGTTCGAATTTTTTAGGATCCACAGGCAAATATTCCTACGATTATCTTTCTATCCCGTCTCTCGCCGGGACATCCTTTGTGTAATAGTGCTTTATTTCTTTCATCTCCGTGACAAGATCCGCTCTCTTGATCAGGGATTCAGGAGCATACCGGCCTGTTAAAATCACTTCGATACTTCCCGGTCTCCTGTCGAGAAAATCGTGGACTTCCTGCTCTTTGATCAGGTTGAAATCGATAGCCACATTGATCTCATCAAGAATAACAAGGGAGTATTCGCGCGACATCATCGCTTTCAGACATTTTTTCAACCCGGCTTGGGCCATCCGGATATCTTCATCATCAGGGTCATTGGTAACATGAATAAATCCCTTCCGGCCGAATTGTTCGATGGTGATGAAGGGAGCCAGCTTTTGAGCCGTTTCCAGTTCTCCGTAATCCTGCCCCTTAAGGAATTGCCCTATGTAGGTCCTGAGGCCGTGGCCGGCTGCCCTGAGAGCCAGGCCGAGGGCGGCCGTTGTTTTTCCTTTTCCGTTTCCGGTGTAGATCTGTACATAACCCTTGAAGGGCATTCGCATCGGTTTCCGAGGCGTTTTTTTTTCGGAATTCTTTGAACTTTCCATCTCTTTCCTAATACAAACTTACTATATTTTAATCCCGGAGACGAGTCAACCTTGTGCCATCCCGAAACACTGACCGCAGGCGAGAGTTTAGGGAGATATACCAGCACCGGATATACAGTTCTGTTTTTGAGAAAGAGTTAATGAGATAGGGAAAAGAGCACGTTATCGGCCCTATGAACCGCACGGAGGTATCATTTGATTCTGGATCATTGCGGAAACGGAATGCGCCTTCGTACCAGCCGGATTTTCACAAGGAGTTGTGATTGTGCTATAATCTGCGGCATGTTGGATGTCAAGCTGGTTCAAGAAAAACCGGATTACGTCAAAGAAAAAATGACCGCGCGTGGAATGGCCATCGATCTCGACGATTTTCTCGAGCTCTCAAGAGAGAAAAAGGAATTTTTGAGAAAAATGGAAGTCCTCCGGTATGAACAGAATAAGGCTTCCAAGCAGATCGGGAGGATGAAAAAGAATGGGGAAGATGTGGCTGACATCATTGTAGAGATGAAGAAGATCGCAGATGCGATTAAGGATCTCGATGTCCGTTTCAAAGAGCTCGATGACAGGCTCAGGAATATTCTCCTGAACATCCCCAATATTCCACATGAATCCGTCCCAGCGGGAACTTCCGCCGATGCCAATAGAGAAGTGAGGCGGTTCGGAGAAATCCCGCAATTTTCTTTTCCCGTAGAGCCCCACTGGGATATCGGTAAAAGGCTGGGTATCCTTGATTTTGAGCGTGCCTCAAAGCTCGCCGGATCAAGGTTTGCCGTGTATTTCGGTGCCGGAGCCCGGCTCGAGAGGGCCCTGATCAACTTCATGCTGGATATCCATACCAAAGAAAAAGGGTATGTGGAAGTCATCCCTCCCTACATGGCCAATGAAGATTGCCTTATCGGGACAGGCAATCTTCCCAAGTTTGCCGACGACTTATTCAGACTTAGAGACTACGACTGGTACATGATCCCTACAGCGGAAGTTCCTCTGGTGAACCTGTTTCGGGCTGAGATTCTTGAGGCCGATATGCTGCCGCAGAGATTTGTAGCTTGCACCCCTTGTTTCCGCAGCGAAGCAGGTTCATACGGCAAAGATATCAGAGGCCTGATAAGACAGCATCAATTCAACAAAGTCGAGCTGGTCAGCCTCACTCTTCCTGAAAGATCCTATGAAGAGCTCGAGAAAATCACGATGGATGCAGAAGAGGTTTTAAGGAAACTGGGACTGCACTACCGCGTCGTGCTTCTCTGCGCCGGAGACATGGGTTTCGCCGGAGCGAAGACCTATGATCTGGAGCTCTGGATGCCTCACCGGAAAAAATATCTGGAGATTTCTTCCTGCACGAACTGCGAAGATTTTCAAGCCCGGAGAGCCGACATCCGGTTCAAAAGATACTCCAATGCCAAGCCGGAATTCGTGCACACGCTCAACGGCTCGGGAGTGGCCTTGGGACGAACCGTCAGTGCCATTCTGGAGACCTATCAGCAGAAGGACGGCTCTGTCCTCATACCCGAAGCTCTGCGGCCTTACATGGACGGCCTGGTGCGGATCTCACCTGTATAATCCCTTCCTGTACTTTTATCGAAGCCTTCCCCGCTAACGACCATGCGACCCAAACGAACGATGACTCGCATGGGCATTCCTTTCACATTGAGCCTGCTGCCGTCAGTGAGAGTTTCCTAATTCCAGCTAAAATGTTAGAATAGCGACTCTCCCGGTCGCATACGGAGGGATGGCCGAGTGGCTGAAGGCGGCGGTCTTGAAAATCGCTTCACGAGCAATCGTGACGGGGGTTCGAATCCCTCTCCCTCCGTTTCTCTCTGAATAATCCGTGCGATCCCACCCCGGCTATCGACCATGGGACTCAAAAGGACCATGACTCGATCTTCTTCTAAAATTCAATCGTTCTATCGAGGGAGATTAGAATGATTGCCCTTTTTGTTCGAGAGGTTTGAATATTCAGGGAAAAATGATAGAATAAGGCTCACTTCACGAATAGGTGGAGAGGTGCTGGAGTGGCTGAACAGGGTCGCCTGCTAAGCGAT
>JAFGNQ010000390.1 GCA_016926925.1 Candidatus Aminicenantota bacterium | reverse complement strand
GTCCTCTTTGGATTGGTATCCATCCTGGGAAAACAGTTTCGCTTCAATCGCGAGAATACGCGATGAAATCTTGCTTTTGAGCGCCCGGATCGAAAGTCGAATTGTCGGTCTCCTCGTCTATTATCCGGCCTTAAATTGGATTATGCTTCTGGTGGTGAAAAAATCTCATAGGAGGCAGGGAGTGGCCACGTCTTTGATAAAACACTTGGTGAATCGAAACCGCCGCGGAAGGCAAAGTGTGAAAATTCTCGATATTGAGCATTCCGATATGGGTATGACAGCCTTCTTACGGCAGATCGGGTTCGTCATGTACGTCAATCAGTTCGAGATGGAGTTTTTGATCTGATCCTAGTTATTGCATCCGACTCAATTTGCTGTGTTAAGATGCAATCAGGTGTCGGTTGGAACGTTGCGCCTATCCAGGAAGGAGTGCTCGAACTTTTCTTGCTGTTAAGGAGGGAAATATGATTTCTCGAAAGAGATTCGACGGATTTCCGGTATGGTTTTTTTTCCTGTATCTAGCCACTGTCCATTCTTCAGCTCAAGATTTTTCCAAGGTTGAATTCCAAACCGTTAAAGTCACGGAAGAAGTGTTTTTTCTTGCCGGAGGCGGAGGCAACATCGCCGTTTTGATAGGGAACGACGGCCTGTTTGTCGTGGATACCTCGTTTGCTGAATTGTACGAGAAAGTTAAGGCTGCAATTCAGAAGATAAGCGATAAATCCGTAAAACTTGTGGCTCTAACGCATCAACATTACGATCATGTGAATGGAAATCAAGATTTTGCCGAATCCGGAGCCCTCATTTGCGCCCATGAGAATGTAAGAAAAGGGATGCAAATCCAATGGTCATTCCCTGGACTTCCTGAAATCCCCCCCTATCCTGAGGTAGCGCTCCCGGTTTTGACTTTTGTCGACTCGATCTCCATTCATATCAATGATGAGGAAATACGTATTTTTCATCTCGGCCCCGGCCACACGACCGGGGATTCGATTATCCATTTTATTAAGGCCAATGTTATCCACGTGGGTGATCTCTATTTCAATGGGGGTTATCCGTTCATCGATGTGCCTCATGGCGGGAGCATTGACGGAATGATCAAGAGTCTCGGTCGTGTTTTGAGTTTGATCAATGATGACACCAAAGTGATTCCAGGGCATGGGCCATTATCGAATCGGGCGGAACTCAAAACATACCTCACAATGCTCTCGACTGTAAGGGACCGGATAAGCGATCTCATCAAAGAGGAGAAGACTCTGGAAGAAGTGCTCGCAGCCAAACCGACAGCTGGTTTCGACAGGACGCCTCCAGCCATGATGCCCCCTGATTTTTTTGTGAAACTGGTTTATGAAGACCTCTCCCGGGAGTAGGATTTCCTTTGTCTTTATCCGATGAAAACGACGGAGCTCACTCTCCGCAGATTTTCTGTATCTTGTCGACGACTTCCTTGATTCTCGTTGTGTTTGATATATAATCTTCAGCGCCCAATTTTGCTTTTATTTCTTCCAGTTCATCCGGAGACAATTGATTGTGCATCAGTATGATGGGGATGGACATTGTGCTGTTCGAGGTTTTCAGAATGTTAAACATTACGATACCCCAGTCTTCCAACATTCCAATATCCAACAGGATCAAATCAGGGTTCAGACTGTGTACTTGATCGACTCTAACCATTCCGTCAGGTACGGATATCACGCTGTAATCAAAATCTTTCAATGCGGAAGATATGGTCTTTACGAAAGAGGGTTCGTCATTGATGACCATGATTTTTTTTGATTTCGAGTCTTGCCTGGAGACGTAGCGGTTTATCTGTGTTAAAAGCTCTTTAAAGTCGTAGGGCTTTCTGAGAAAAAGGCAAATCCCATCCTGATAACAGGCTTTTATGAAATCCGGAGAATTGAGGATGGTGAGGGCGAAAATGGGGATCTTTTTTGTCAATGGGTTCGCTTTGATTCGTATTGTCGCTTCGAGACCGTGAATGCCCGGCAGCACCATATCCATCAGGATCAGGTCCGGCAGGATTTTTTGCGCCAGCTTGATGCCTTCCTCTCCTGTTCCGGCGATAATGACTTGAAATCCTTTTTCGCACAGCCGGGTTCTGATCATCTCCGCGCTGACAATGTCATCTTCGACGACGAGTATCTTGGCCATCTTTTATCTCAGTTCATGTCTCTCGTTCGTGCATACGGTATTTGAGACCGGATGCCGGAAATATCCTTTCGCGGCAAAGTTTTTCCCATGGAAATCTTCCTGGATCAATAATGGCGAGATAATGCTTTTGCGTCAATACCCCTTTAAGATGATTTTGGGGGTGATTTTCACTCACCAATCCGCGATACATGGAGACAACGGCTTTCCCAAAGTTTCTTATGTCCCCGGATGCAACTGGGAAACAGGATGCTTGTTTAAGGGAGCGGCAACTTGTCTGCGGCTGTTTTCGTATAGTAATATCAAAGAGAACGAATATGAAATCCGGAGAGAAAGATGAAGAGATCGATTGTGTTCGTGATGCTGTCGAGCCTTGTGATCTGTCTGACGGCACCCGCTCAGGACAGTGGATTCGGCTTGGGAGTTATTTTGGGGGAACCGACGGGTGTCTGCTTCAAGCACTGGACGGGATACAATACGGCGCTCGTCGGTGCGGCAGCCTGGGCATTCAGGCGGGAAGATGCCTTTCATCTGCATTTGGATTATCTCTTCCACAGTTTCAGACTCATCAAAGCCGAGCGGCACGAGATCCCTTTTTATTATGGAATTGGATTCCGCTTCAAAGATGAGAGGAATGATCGTCTTGGAGTCAGGTTCCCGTTGGGGATTATCTTCATGTTCGATGACGTGCCTTTGGATGTTTTTTTTGAGATCGTTCCTATCTTTGATTTAGCCCCCCGAACCGAGCTATCCTTCAACGGTGGGGTCGGAATCAGATATTTTTTTTAAAAGGCATGGAGTCTGAAAAATAATTCCCTTTTTTACCGGCCTCGAGAGACTAAATTGTGTGCCTTTTATGCATCCGGCGCGTGTGTTTGATGGAGTGCTGTGGGAAAAGAAAGGATGGCTGTTAAAGGGGATGAAGACTATTTGGTAGCCTGGTCGGGTGATTGACAATTTCTTGCATAATGTATAATTTGGATAGAAATGAGAGATAAATTTCACACAGGGGGCAAGAATGCTTGATATATGTCCGTTATTGCTTATCGCGATTAAAACAATCGGGCCGATTTCCGAGATGGAGGAAAAACAAGCGAGGTGTCTCCGTGGAGAATGTGCCTGGTATGTCGGTCATTCAGACCCGGAGAAAGCCGGGTGTGCTCTCAAGGTGCTCTCAAATTCGATGATCGCGGCTAAACCGGGATCGTCCTTCGAATAGACTTTCCTCTTGGTTTCTCGTCTGATATCTGTATTTTAGGCTAAGATTTTTCTCCATCCAATTTTTGGATGGGGATAGCGACTAAACTACGGTAGTGCCATGGAAAATATAATTACCGGGTTTAGCCCCTCATCTGAAAATATTAAGAGGAATCGTTCCGAATTCCGGAAGCTCAGCCGTGCATTTGACACGCTCAAAGAGGGAAATTTTGCCCTGGTGCACTCGAAGTCGGAATCGGTTCTACTGAACAGTATGTGTCGTGTGATCGTCGACCTTGGAGGGTACCCCTTTGCTTGGGTGGGATTTCCAGGGAACGACAAATACAAGAAGGTGCTTCCTGTTGCTCATGCCGGAAATTCACGAGGCTATTTGAATTCTATCGAGTTGACCTGGTCGCACATCAAGACGGATAAAGATCCTGTTGGTAATGCCATCCAGAAAAGCATTGTTTGTCTCGATAAGAACCTAAATAAGTCGAACGGTTCCATTCCATGGAAAAAAGAAGCTTCCGGCAGAGGGTTTCAGGCCTCGATAGCCTTTCCTTTGATTCAAGAGTCGGAAACATTGGGAGCGCTGAATGTTTTTGCTTCTCGTCCCGATGCCTTTGACAAAGACGACATCAACCTTTTATCGGCTCTGGCGCAAGATCTTTCATACGGAATTGAAGCGATCAGGACTCGGGAAAAAAAGAGAATTATAGAAGACGAGCTGGTCCGGAGCCGGGAAAGAATTCAAAGAACGATAGAAGTCACCGTCAAGGCATTGGCATCGACCATTGAAATGCGCGATCCTTACACAGCCGGACATCAGCGGCGTGTGGCGGACCTGGCTGCTTCTATTGCGGAAGAGATGGGGCTCACCAAAGAGAAGATCGATAACGTCAAAATCGCCGGTATCATACACGATATCGGAAAAATCCATATCCCGGTCGAGATCCTCTCCAGACCCGGGAGATTGACCGAGTCTGAAATCAGCATCATCAGGGCACACCCGCAGTACGGCCATGACATCATGATGGAAACAGAAGTTCCCGGCCCTATTGCCGATATTATCGTAGAGCATCATGAGAGGATAAATGGAACTGGATATCCGTGCGGCAAAACCGGAAAAGAAATACTGATTGAATCGAAAATATTGAGTGTCGCTGATGTGGTAGAGGCGATGTCTTCCCATCGTCCTTATCGTGCTGCGCTCGGGATCGAAACCGCCCTTGAAGAGATCGAGAGATTTAAGGGCATCTATTACGATCCAGTCGTTACCAATGCCTGTTTATCCCTGTTCAAAAAGAAAAATTTCGAGCTGGAACAGGATGAATTCGCCGATTGGCCAAACTAGAACCACCTTCTTTCGAAATTCTGAGGCAGTGAATGCAGCCGCCTGCTGCTTCCTGTGAGCGGGAAGAGACGAGCGTCCGAAACTGCGGGGTTAAAACCACCGTATGAATTCGAAGCCAAACCGCCATGTTGCTCGAGATGCCGTTCCTCGAAAGCTGTCTGTGTAGTCTCCGTTGAGAAATAATCTTGCCTTAATTTCTCCCCCGAACTCAGCGAATATTTCGAGGGAGCCGTAGAAGGCTTCATCATTGACAAGAAGCCGCGCATCTGTCGCGAAATTCAGAGGGGAGTTCAGTGTATTCACTCCGAATCTCGCTTCGGCATTGTAATCGTGTTTGAAATTCCTGCCTCCTGAAATCGCGTACCGGAAGCGCTTATCCAGTTTCTCGAAGAAGGATTGATTGGATATGCCGACTCCCAACCCTAACGTGGATGTAAAGGCTTTGTCCGTATCCAAGGGCATCTCGGCGTTGTAATTGATGGTGCCGAGGATAAGCAGGTCGTCGCTGATTTTCCGTTCATACTCCAAAACCATGGGATATGCGATTTTTTCCGGTCTGAAGGGTCCTAAGATTTCTTCGTTTTCCAGAATCGGTATCCGGCTGTTCATCATCAGCTGGAGGCCTGCTTTGGATGTCCGAAGGAATTCGAGATAGAATTCCGTTTTCGTCTCGAGCTTGTACCTGTTGTCCGCAGGCAGAGTGCCGGATCGCAACTTCAATTTTTTCAGGAAATGTTTATCGTTTCTGCCGGCTCTGAGTCGCATGCCGATATAGGTTGTCGCGTCGTAGTCGTAGTGGCGGGAATTCCTTACAAATAAATCGACGCTTTTACTCAGGGTAATATAGAATTCGAAATCGGAGAGGATTTTAGTGAAGTTGACCCATTTGGCTTCTGCAGAAATGCCGAACTCGGTACCCAGGATCTGCGGCAGCGCTATATTGAAAGCGAGCAGATTGTCATAGGCATCGTTCCCTCCCAGATAGCCGCCTCCTCCCAAACCGAGACTTATTCTTCGGTCGCGAATCCAGAATCGGGCGAGGAGTTCATTCACATCGAAAATCACCGGGTTCACTTCGGATGTAACGTGGCGTGACATATGATTCAGGCTGACCTCCAGCTGCGATGAAGCGGAGACATCGATCATCACTCCCCCGAGCAGCCAAAAGTCCACTTCTCCTATGAGCCGGCTGTTGATTCTCTGGTAGTAGTTCATTTCCATGAAAATATTTCCCCAATTCAATGGGAAATCAAATCTGAGTTTTGGCCTGAAATACCGGCGTTGCAGGGAATCCGCTCCGATCTCGAGGCTGGCCATGACCGATGAAGGAGAGTCGGGATGCCGTTCTTGATAGGCATAGAGAGTCGTTGCCAGAAGAACGAGAACAATAACGGAAAGAAGCATTTTGCGCATCATTCGCCTGCCAAGGTCCCGATTATAATTGTTTTTTCGATCTCATTTCAATGCACGCAGCTGCCGTGCGCTGTGGTGTTGTTTTCACCACAGGGAAATGTTATGTTGGCCTTTGCTTCTATGGATTAGCAGAGTCAACCGGTGCAGAATAGAGAATTCATCTACGCCCAAAACCTCATAGATAAAAACACATCCTTGAGGTCTGCCCTTGAAAAGGTCCTTCCCGCTTTCCCCTGTCCTGAGATCATTCCTTCACCGTTCCATGAGGGATTCCGAAACCGGGCGAAATTCCGGAATTTCGGGGAAAGGAATTCTGTGCCCACTACAAATCCTTCTTTCAATCGAATCTGCACTTGACACCGGAATTGGTGACAGGGGTGGAATCTGAGGTCGAAGGCATCGGATGCCGGGATATCGTTGACCTTTTTTGCGGAGTCGGATTGATGTCTCTTTTTGTCGCCGACACAAACATGGCCGTCGTGGGAGTCGAAACCGACAGCCATGCGGTAGAAAGCGCTGAGAAAAATTCCAGGCGAATGGGAATCGGGTCGGCCCGGTTCGATTGCACATCCGTGGAGCGCGCCTTACCGGATCTCGAGTTCCATACTGATAGCCTGGTGATCATCAATCCGCCTTGATCCGGATGTGCGGCTCCGGTCATTCTGGCGGTCGCTCGAAAAAAGCCCGGGTTTCTCGTTCTGGTTTCCTGTTGCCTTGAGACACACGTGCACGATCTGCATTTATGGCAAAACAGCGGCTATGTCGTCCGGTCTTTCCATGCTTTTGACATGTTTCCCTTCATGCGGTTTTTGGAGACAGTGACATTTCTGGAATATGCGCCATAGACGTAGAGATAGGTTGCCAGAGCTCCTCCGATTTTCTATAATTTGACAGAAGCGAATCGATGTGATTCTAAAATGGGAAAATATAATTTCGATTTTCTATCACTATTGAATTCGGGATAAACTCATGGAAGCCAAAAAACGACTGCTTTTATCGCTGGCGATGTTCCTCTTAGTCTTCCTTATCGGTGTGATCGGATTTAAGATCTTGGGCGGGGAGGAATGGACCTTTTTTGATGCCCTATATATGACGGTCATTACTTTATCGACCGTAGGATACGGAGAAGTGTCCGACTTGAGTGCAAATCCTGCTGCCCGGACGTTTGCCATCGTGTTCATCATCCTCTGTCTGGGTACCATTGCCTTTGCGGTTTCTTCGATCACCAGCTTTATTGTCGAGGGCGAGTTGAAAAATATCCTCGGGAGAAAAAGAATGGAGAAAAAAGTTGCGAAGCTTAAGGATCACTATATTGTTTGTGGAACCGATGAAACGGCACACACGATCATCGACGAGCTCATCCTGACCAAAAGAGATTTTGTGGTTGTTGATCCGTCCATCGAGAATCTGGAGAGAATCGCGGCTCTGGGAGATTTGCTCACCCTACAAGGGGATCCGTCCGAGGATGAAGTTTTGATCGGTGCAGGAATCGAGAAGGCAAGGGGTGTTCTCTTGTCCTTGCCCACAGATGAGGCGAATCTTTTCGTCACCATAACCGCCCGAAGTCTCAGTCCCGACGTACGGATCGTGACCAAGGGCATTGATCCCCGATCGCATAAAAAGATACGTAAGGCCGGCGCCAACGCAGTCATCTCTCCCACTTTTATCGGGGGGATGCGGATGGTCTCCGAGATGATTCGGCCGGTTGTTGTGAGTTTCCTCGATCTCATGCTTCGCGAAAGAGGCAGGGTATTGAGGTTTGAAGAGGTGTTTGTCCAGTCGGGTTCGCCGGTTGTCGGAAAGACGCTTATGGAAATGAAGTTTCATGAGAAAACGGGAGCTTTGCTCGTAGCCATAAGACGGCGTGGGAAAGAAGAGTTCGATTTCAATCCTGGTCCGAGCATAGAGATTCAGGATAACGACGTTCTCATTTTTATCGCTTCTCCCGATATGATGATCGAGGTCAAAAAAATCGTAGAATCGGTTTAAACGAATCCTTCGGGATCCTCTGCTTCCTCTGTTTCTCCGGGAAGCTGCTTCGGCACATCTTCACTGACAAGCTCCAATTTATCCGAAAATCTAGACAACCTTTTTTCGGCTTCGTCAAATCTGCTCTTGGCGTTTCCGAGGTGGCTTCCGAGAACCTGGAAATCCTTGGTGAATCGCTTCAAGTCGCCTTGAAGCCTTGTCAGTGATTGAAAAATGGCCTGCGCATCTTTTTCGATCTTCATCCCCTTAAGGCCGAGCACGATCACCTGAAGATAGGCGAAGAAGGAGTTCGGCGATACGGGAATCACTTTTTTATTGAGTGCATAAGAGAATATGCTGCGATCCTCACCGAATGATTCATCCTTGAGGATCGTTTCGTAGTAGACGTTTTCTGCGGGAATATACATCAATGCAAAATCATAAGTCCCCTCGTCGGGAAGAATGTATTTTTGGGATATGTCCTGGATGTGTTTTTTCACATCGATGACAAATTTTTTACGAAGGTCTTCTCTCTCTTTGCCCTCTTTTTCGTCCGAGAATTTCCTGAAGTTCTCCAAAGGGAACTTGGAGTCGATGGGCACGAGGTTGACACCGATCTTGATTGCAGCATCCACTTTTTCACCGCTCTTGAATTTGTACTGCAAGGTGAAATGTGCCGGAGGCAGGATTTGAGCCAGAAGATCGCCGAGAAAGAGCTCCCCCAAACCGCCCCTGAATTTGGGTGCGCGAAGCAGGTTTTCGAGGTTGGCGATGTTTTTGGCCTTACTCAGCACTTCCTGTGTCACGACCTCCATCTTGCCCAGATCTTTTTTGACATCGCCGAGCGTTGTTCCGATGTCCCCGGTCGTTTTCCGGAACTGACCGCTCATGCTTTGGAGCTGTTGGTTGATGTTTTGTGTGAGCTGGCCGATTTGCTGTTGCATGAGACTTAAGGCCTTGTCTGTCTGTTGCGAATGTTTCATTTCGTCGATTTTGACAGAGGTTTTTCTCAGGAACCAAAATATGAATACAAAGACCAGGAATATCGCTGCGGCAAAAAGAATGAGAAACAGATTAAGATTCATCGGGAAAGGTACCTCTTATCAGTCATTATACGGAGTGGATGTTCCGTAGTAAAGATGAAAAATCGATTCCCGGAAATGAATGTGCGCATTACAATTTTTTTTCGTCGAAGACCCCGTAACTCTCCCCATGCGACGCTAACGAGCTGTGACTCGCACTCGTTTTCCTCCAACCACTGTGAGGTTCACAGGGGCTACGATCTCTCTTCTTCACTGTCTCAATCGTTCAATTAAGGAAACGGAAATGCGTCCTTTGTCGAGGGAAACTGTCGAAGGAAAATTTGACAAGATGCGGCGACTTCACTAAACTAATGGCGTTTTTATGGCCCGTTAGCTCAACTGGTAGAGCAGCAGACTCTTAATCTGGAGGTTGTAGGTTCGAGTCCTACACGGGTCACACCCTTTTCCCCAGAAAAAGCCTGTTTTCCTTTAAGCACCGTTAAGCCGGATTTAGCGGAATTGAGCAACTTTTGTGATGTGCGGTGGGGTCATTTACGACAGCGAAGTTTAGTTCAGCCCCATAATGCGTTCGATACTCTTTTCCTGGTAGCGAATCATCCTATAGACCACGGCTCTCCGGGATGTGCCTTTCTTGAATTGGGGTTTGTACCATTCCCAAACAATCTCTCCTTCTTTCGTAACCTCAAAAGCACGGCCGTTCATGCTGTCCGTTATGAGCGTGTTGTTGTTGGGCAGCCTCTGGGCTGCACCCAATGAAGGAGAAAAAAACGATTCGGGCGGATCTGCTGTGTATTCCCAGACGATCTCTTTTGTGAGAGGATCGACTTCGATCACTCTGGAGAATCTTCTTTTTTTAGTGCCGTTATCATAGATAAGGATATTCCCGTTTTCCAGCATCCTGGGCATGTGAGGAAAAGCGAGAACCCCTGTTCCATAATTCCAGACAACATTTTTGGTGTCCTTGTCCAGTATGAGAACGAGATCGACGTGCTTGAAACAAATCAGCCAATTGCCCTTTTGAAATTTTTTATCCTTTTTTGCTGATTTGTTTTCAGGTACAACCTGGATGGAATTGAGATGATAGTAGTCGTAATCCGCGCCTATGGCATGGAGGTTTCCGAACCTCAATTTAAACATCTTTTTCAACCTACCCCGCTTGAAATCTTTAGCTCCAAAAGGTTTGTCCAATGCGCTTTTTTTATGAAATTGTTTGAGATGTTCGAAATGGTCCCATGTTGACCAATGTGACAGTTCCTCTCCTGCTTGCGACAGTTCCAGGATCGTATCGAAGGCCACCTTTCTTCCATTGTATTCCTTAACTTCCCGCGACGGAATCAGTATCGTGTTTTCCGCTGTGATCGCTATATCATGATGGTTGTGAATTTTCTTTTCCCAGACAGGTTGGGATTCCCAAGTATATTTTCCGAACAGTGTCTCATCTTTTCCCTGACCGAGTAAAACACCTCCATCCAGAAGAAAGCTGTAGAACATCCATGGCCATGCTTTTACAATATTCCCTTCCATATCCATCAGAGTGCTGTCATAAAGGTTAACACCTTCATAGGCACGTGCGGGGTTGTAAAAGACGACGCCGACTTTTTTTTCGTCCGCCTTCTCCTCCGAATATTCCAAATAGGGAAGGGCCCTCAATTTTTCCAGTTCGTCTTCGTTAGCTTCTTTTGTTTCCTCCACTTTGACACAGGCTATGGTCAGACACAGCAGGCTTGCGGCCATGCATGCCAAAAGAAAGGAGGATTGCTGCCTGAGTATTCTTTTCTGAAGCATTTTTTTGAATTATAGCAGATAGAATGAAAAAAGTACCGTACGACAGTTTTTGCATTTCCGATTGAGCAAAATCACCCCCGACTTCACCCTAAAGGGTTATTTACTTGCATTTTGTATTGAACGAAAATACGATTTTGGAACGACTGCGAAAGATGTGGATTTGGAGGCTCCTTTGACAAACAGGCGAAGAGACAAAAGGTTTCAAGAAGAAAATAAGGTCGTTCTGCATTTTTTGCATCAAAGTCATGATTCTGTCCCGGGTATGATGATCAATGCGCTGACAAAGGATATTTCTTTAGGAGGAGCTAAAATCTTAACCACAAAACCGCTTCCGGTCGACTCTGTTCTCAGGATACAGATCGATTTATCCCGGACGGACTTGGGCATCAAACTTGATGGAAGAGTTAAGTGGATTAAACCAAGCGATGGTGGTAACCGCTATGAGATAGGAGTGGAGTTTTTGCATAATATTTCAAAAACTTTGTTAGCCCTCATCAGACACCTGTACGGAGAAGATACCGGAATTCCCACCTCGGTATCATAACACTGTCCGCCGTCG
>JAFGNQ010000389.1 GCA_016926925.1 Candidatus Aminicenantota bacterium | reverse complement strand
GGGAGCCGCAGCAGGTCGATGGCAGCCACTTGAGAGACTACGGCTCCGAAAAGCTCGGGCCTCTGGTTGTAGCAGGCCGCAGTCAACAACCCGCCGTTGCTGGCGCCGAGAATGGCGATCCGGGAATGACGGGTGTATCCTTCCTTTACGAGGTATTCGGCCGCGGCACAGAAATCGTCGAACACATTTTGCTTGTTGGTGAACATCCCCGCCTTGTGCCATTCTTCACCATATTCGCTGCCGCCTCTTAAGTTGGCCAGAGCGAATATCCCCCCCATCTCCAGCCATAATGGGATGTGGTTGGAATATGAAGGGAGGTTGGCGATTCCCCAGCCGCCGTATCCGTAAAGCAGCACCTTGGACTTACCGTCACGCTCGAGGCCTTTGCGATGGATGATGCTCATCGGGATTCGGGTGCCGTCCTTGGAGTTGTAGAAAACCCTGTTGACTTCATATGCAGTGAATGCGGCCGGCGTTGCGACCACATCGACTGCTTTGAATTCCTTTGTCTCTGCATTGTAGACGTAGATTGATGGAGGAAGAAGGAAAGACTGCACGCCCATAAAGATTTCAGGATCTCCTTTTTTCGTCTGAATCGTACTCACGGACGATAAAAACGGAAGAGGAATTTCACCCTCGGCATTTCCCTCGAGGTCGAAGATGCGAACGCGGTGGGCGTTGTGTTCGATATAGGTTACCAGAAGCTTATCCATATGGAGCACGATTGTGCCGGTATTGTTTCCTGCGAAAATGGATATCGGCTCCTTTTGTTCCGGAATGACCTCGCGCATGTTCAGCATCCCGGGATTGTTCAAATCCAGGGCAACGATCCTCCAGTTGGGCGCCTCATAATCGGTCACGAAGAAAACCTCTGTCCCGACACTTCCGATGAGAGGGAAGCGGTATTCCGTTTTCGGGTTTATGAGCCAGGTGATCTCTCCCGGGTTATCAAGGGACATGAATCCCCAGCCCCCCCGGCTGCCGAACACGTTGAAGTTTTGAATGAGCAGGTGTTTGCCGTCATCGGCAATAAACGGGACGGCGACACGGAGAGTTCCCTTCCAGGGTTGGCCGAATACCAGCTTGTCGTTCTCGATGGGTGTCCCGAGCTTATGCCAATAGATCCCCGGCTTTTTTCCCACATCCTGTCCCATCAGCGTTTTGATGTCCAGATGACTGTAGAAGAAACCTGTTTCTTCAGGGTGCCAGGCCAGCGAGGCGAAATAAGCCGGCGGAAAGACTTCATCCATCTCTTTCCACTCTTCGACATCGAAGAGGTGAAGATCGGCCGCATCCGCTCCGGCGTACTGAGTGCCGTAGGCGACGTAGCGTCCCTTGGGGCTGACGCTGAGCGTCCCCCCAACAGTTCGCAGACCGTCCGTATCCTGTTCGTTGAGGTCGAAGACCTTTGCGGGTTCACTCTCATCTTCTTTGCGCACATAGAGGACGGCGTGCGGCTTGTCCTGGGATGCTTTGAAAAAATAGCTGTATTTTCCTCTCCGGACCGGCACGGAGCCGGCACCGTCCAGCCAGTTTTCTTTGAGCCAGCTCAGGACTTTATTCCGTTCCGGCAGTTGGGCGAGAAAACGGTTGGCAATGTCCTCTTCCTCTTTCAGCCAAGCCTGTGTCTCAGGTGAATGTTCATCCTCCAGCCAGCGGTAAGGATCGGCTATTTCTATGCCGTAATAGTCATCCACCTGGTCCCCTCTCTCGGCCTGAGGGTATTCGATCCAGCTCAAATCCACAGATTCTTTTGCTTCCTCTGTGTCTTCGGCTTTTCGGCAAGATATTCCCAGAACCAGCAAGATAAAAACTGAAAAGAGAACCGTGCCTTTTATAATCGTTTTCATTTTCACCTCCTCATCTCTGTCCTATTCTCTATGTGGCAGCTTGCTCTGTCAACTTTAAATCTCGGTGGATTGAGTGTCGAATTGGAATGGTTTAGCGACTGAGGTATTGATATTGTGATTTTGATCAACAATAACTCTCAGAAAAAAGAGGTTATCCGCCGGGTAAGTTAGGAATGAAAGAAAAGGCAGCTACGGACCCATTATGGGCGAGCACCTATTCAGAGGCATTGATACTGCCTTTCGTCGACATCAATATGAGCGACCCGTCTCTGATGGGTCTGCCTTTTTTCAGGAAAGCTGTGGTATTGAAGCTGCGATGCTGCCGCGGTCAGAGTGTCGGATACGGACTCCGGATCAACGGCAAAGGCACCTTGTCGACAGTCGTCCACAAGGCAAAACTCATGCTGGATACAGGTCTTGCCGCAAACGCACTGACCGCTATATCGAAATATTCCGTGTGATTCGCCGCAGAAATCTAACCATTCCTCAAAGAGTTGGGATTCCGGTACATGCAGTTCATTCCCTGTGTGGAAAAGGATCCTGCCAGTCCTGGAAAAGCTGTGTTGTTTTCTGTGTCCGGAGAGGTATGGCCGGCTAAAATCCTTTCATGACGTTCTCGAATTCTTGCTGGGCGGCTTGAACTTCCGGGTCGTCTGCGTACTTTTGAATCTTCATCATGACCATCCCCATTTTCGACCAAACCTCCATCATTTTCTTTCCTTCCTCGCCCAGCTCAGGAGGAATGCTTTGACTCTTGGCCATCTCGGGATATTTTTCCTGGAGTTTCTTCATCTCGGGGGCAATTTCTTTCATAGCTTTGGCAAAGCCTTTCAGGGCGGTCGCCACTTCTTTAGCATTGTCCGCCTTATCCAGCTTTCCGAGAAAATCTTCCACCACCTTGTTGCTCTTTGCTACGATTTTTTTGGCGTCCCCGTATTTTCCACCGCCGCAGGCTGTGAATCCAACCAAGAAAATCAGGGTGCATAAAATAATGAGCCACTTCGATGTCCTCATTCGAACCTCCTTTTTCCCCGAATGGTATACCATATTGATTTCTTTGTATACATATTAATTTTATATATTTCTAGAGGATTGATAAAGATGAAACGTTAGGCTAATCCAATTTCTCCCGCTTTTTGTGTTTCGAAAACATCAAATTCCACTTGGTGTGCAGCTCCGCGCGCTCGCCTTCTTCGTTTTTTAAAACATAGCTGGCATTTCCACCCATCTGTTTTGTTCCGTCTCCAGATTTCACCTTCCAGCCTTCCATAGGCTTTCCCTGGAGAATGACGGATTTGTCACCGATCAAATTATCCACCCTGAAGGAATGCTCCGTACTGTCAATTGCGCCCGAACTTTTCGAAGGCCCGAATGAATTGATCTCGATCTGTTCCCACTCTCCCGTCCAATCGATCGATGCGTAAAATACCGGGAATTTGACGGATTTGGCTTTGCCGGTTCTGGTGTCGATGACGACCTCCAGCTCGTTCGTAGCCTCATGAAACTCATCATCCTTGTATCCTTCTCCGCGGGCCTTGGAATCGTAGGTGCCCTCGCTGAAGGGCCTCGGCGATTCGTGAAACCGGTGCTCGGTCATCGTGCCTCCCGAGGAGACGACGTCCCATGATTTCAGCCGGTAGAAATCGGAGAGCTCTTCCTTTTTTTCGTAGTATTTCGAGCCGTGGTATTCGAATTGGGCATAGACGGTTGCCTCCATGTTCCGGTCCCCCTTCGAGTATCCGTGAGCGTTTCCGCTGCTCCATTCTTTATATGAGGACAGAACGTGCCGGAGCCTTACTTTGCCCGAAGCTTCGCCGGCCACACAGCGCTCGGCGTCGACTTCGATTTTCAGTTCGGGATAGTATGTGGCATCGCGGCTGTGATTGGCGACAACCAGAACCAAACCGGAAAAGTTTTCGTCCTCGAAATTAGTGCACAGCGATTTATCCTTCAAATGGGACCAGTCTTCCGGTTCCCTCGCACTTGTATCCGGATCGAACATGGCCTGAAGACTGAGATCCCAAAAGTGCGTCACGCCTTTCAAGTCGAAGTCAAAGTGGGGCGTGAGATCGGGATTAGGCAGTTTGTTGGAAATTGTGATGTACTTGACAGCCAGCGGAGGCATTTCAAACTCAAGCGGATCCTGCTTGCCGGGTTTTTCTATCTCTTTGATCTGTGAGAGATGTGAATAATAAACGCCCAGGATTTCGGGGTAGCGCTCCGGAACTCCCGGCGAATCGTCGTTATAATTGAGAAGGGCGAATTTCTTGAAAATATCCCGGAAATTCCCGCCGAGAGCGCTTTCGACAGCATCCAGGGCTATGGTCTCATCTTCACCGCATTTCTTCCAAATGTTTCCGATCATTGGGTCTTTGTATTTATGCCACAGGTAGAAGGGGAAGATATAGATGCCGTACTCGTGCAGTCCTTCATCCAAAGTGATGGTTTTCAACAGGTGTTCTTCATCATCAAAGGCATCATACACATAAACCTGCTCCGTATCCCAGTCTTTGCCTATGCGGTGTTCGGACCAGACAGCCGTTCCCTCCTGCCACCAATCGTCCTCCAGGGAATCGTAGGCAAACTGAAAGGCATGGAAAATCTCATGAGCAAGAGTAGCCTTGAAATATTTCCCCTCCAGATTCTGGTCGATAAGAATGTAGGCTGGGGTCTTTTGTTCTGGCCTAACGTGGTGACACTGGCCCATGCTTCCTGAAACATGTCCCTCTTCGTCCTCGTATTCCAATTCCTTTCCCGGGACGAGATAGATATCCAGCCTGTCGTTTCCTCCGAAGTAGACCTTGAAATTTGCTTGTGCTTTTTCGCCCTCGAAATCGGTTGCCTGTTTCCCTCCGGCGTCGGGAAGAGGCTCTATGTCCATGACTTTTTTGAATTCTTCATAGATATTCTCTGTGCGAATGGTATTGCAGGCTTCCTCCGCTTTACGCTGGCCTTCGACAGTGTCGCTGGCCCACACCCGGATATTGGGGTGGCAGTGATCCGTATAACACCAGTCCTTGAAGTTCTCCCGGGTGACCGGACGTTGGGCATAGAGCAAGCCGGAAAATCCTCCTTTTTTTTGAGCGGACAGTCGTTTCTTTGCTTGAATCCGCCGGTTGAATACACTCTCCGGATGCGTCGGCCTCACCAGGTAGGGCTTCAATGCGTCCAGGGTTTCCGGCTTGAGACGGGATTGAATTTTGAAAAAATCCGTCATGACCGGAGTTCCGCACTTGACCGGAGTCAGACTTTTGTATTTTTCTGGAAGCCGACCGGGCTCGAACAATCTTTGGAGCCGGTAGGTCCAGGCCGTATCCAGGTCGAGAAGCCCCTTTTTCTCATCTTCATCGATCAGGTCCAGGGATGAGGGTCCGTAAGCAGTGAAATGAACGGTCTTTTTCTTGTCTGCGGATTTGACTTCCAGCTCCAGCTCGTACGTCACTCCTGCGCGAAAGGGGTTGGCATGGCCGAGGGCGACCTGTTTGCCCCCTTCTTCCCAGGCGGTACTCCAACCGCCCGGATCGGGAGAGATGCGAAATTTCAAGTCTTTGGATTCGACGGG
>JAFGNQ010000064.1 GCA_016926925.1 Candidatus Aminicenantota bacterium | reverse complement strand
GGGTGTCGTATCCGTCTTTGATGTTTTTGGACTTCGGACGATCAACGAAAGGAAAGTCTGCCGGATGACCCAGCCGCAGGTCGATCATCCTGAGGATGACTTCGGCCAGGTTGGCGCGCATGATCTCTGGCGGTGTGAAGGCCGGACGGGTTTGGTAATCCTTCTCAGTGTAGAGTCTGATGCAGAGGCCGCGCTCGACCCGGCCGCACCGGCCTTTCCTCTGATCGGCGCTGCTTTGGGAAATGGGACTGATAGGCAGGCTGTTGATCCGGGTTCCGGGCTGGTACTGGGAGATCCGGGCCAGACCGGTGTCGACCACATAGCGAATTCCCGGAATGGTGAGGGAGGTCTCGGCCACGTTGGTGGCCACGACGATCTTGGGTCCTTTGACATGATAGACCTTTCCCTGTTGTGTGCCGGGGAGACGGGCAAAGAGAGGCAGGATGGTCGTACCCGGATATTTCCGTCCCTCCAGGCGCTCGCAGGTTTCGAGAATGTCCTGCTCGGTGGGCATGAATACCAGAATGTCGCCCGACACTTTTTTCTTTTTGATTTTATGGACGGCCTCGGTCGCCAGGTCCACATAATCCGAACTGTCGGGCCTTGAAGAGAAAAAGGCCTCCGGGAGATGCTCCACTTCCACCGGATACTGGCGGCCGCTCACTTCGATCACCGGGGCATTGAGAAATGCCCGGGAGAATTTTTCCGTGTCGATTGTAGCTGAGGTGATGATGAGCTTGAGCTCGGGACGCACGTCCAGGAGCGTGCGGGTGATGCCGAGCAGAAAATCGATGTTGAGGCTTCGTTCATGAGCTTCGTCGATGATCAATGTGTCGTAGAAGGTGAGCCGGGGATCGGACTGCGTCTCGGCAAGAAGCATGCCGTCGGTGAGAATCTTGATGTAGCCGTCCGGTGCTGTTTTGTCGCGGAAACGGATCTTATAGCCTACGGAGCGTCCGAGATTCTCTATGAGCTCGGATGCGATGCGGTGGGCGATGGTGATGGCGGCGATCCGCCGGGGTTGCGTACAGGCAATCATCCCGGAGACGCCGCGGCCCGCCCGGAGGCACATTTTTGGAATCTGGGTGCTTTTGCCGCATCCGGTCTCGCCGGAGATGATGACCACCGGATTGAGCCGTATAGCCTGTATGATCTCTCTGGAGCGGGCGCTGATGGGGAGTTCTCTGGGAAAAGAGACTCCGGGAATACGTTGTGCCCGGGCTTTTCTTTCCCCGGCCGATGCTGCCAACCTTTTTTCGAGACCGGCGAGCTCAGCGAGGATCGACCCCTTTTCCGAAGGGTGCCCGCTTTTCCGGATGCGGTTCAGTTTGCGCCGGGCATAGGATTGATCTCTCAACATGGCCTGCGGCAAATGCGAGCGAATCCTACCGATGATCTTTCGCGCCGAGGCTTCCAAATCGATTCTTTCCACTGTTTGATTTCTTTAAAAATTCTTTGAAGTTAGTGCATTTCGAAGTTTATCATATCCCAATCCGGTGCGTAATCAAAGACATTGCCGCTTTCTTGCCGTCCCGGGAAGAAGCCGCAGCCGTTACCCGGAAGATTTGACATTTTTCTGAGAAGACTATAGGTTGAGAAAAACTGGTGATTTCCGGCATGAATACCACTCTTTCCTTTATGGCCGATTACCTCAAGGCTCATGTCCTCGATGAGAAAATCTTTGTGGTGCCCTCTTATGTGATCGGCCATCAAATCGGAGAGAGCCTGGTCGCCCGGGGTCATTCCTGGATCAATCTGAGATTCATGACTCTGCCTTCTTTGGGGCAGGATGCGGCCGGTTTCGAACTCTCCAAGCGCAAGCTCAAAAAGGTGACTGGAACGGCTTCTCTTTTTCTGGTTGAACACATCTTCAGGAGGCTTAAGGAGGAGGGAACGCTCCGGTACTTTAAAGAGCTGGAAATATCGAGCGGCCTGACGCGAGCATTACAGCGTTCGATTGCTGCTTTGAGGCTGGCGGGCTTGGAAAGCAAAAATCTCGAGTCCGGACAATTCATAAACGAAAACAAAGGCAAAGAAATCATCCTGCTGCTTAAAGAATATGAAAAAGAGCTCGAGACACGCCTGCTGCTCGACCAGGCCGGCATCTACAATCTGGCGCTGGAAGCAATCGGCACGGCGAAACCGGTGCTGGATAAGGTGTATCTCTGCCTGGAAAATCATATCTTCTACGGGCTTGAAAGAGACTTCTTGGAGAGGATAGCCGGAGAAAGATTGACCCTTGTCCCGCAAGGCCCTGTTTTCGGACTGGAAAGGCCCAGGAGACATTTATCAGAAAAAAAAGGGCAGACAATTTTTTCTTCCATCCCTGGAAAAAATCACCTGTCCTCTTTTTCGGGTTTGGGGCGGATGGCTTGGCTTTTTGCGCCTGAAGAGGCCCCCGAAGAGCCCCTTGAAAAAAACACCGCCATGTTTTGTGCCGTCGGTCCTACGAATGAATGCCGCGAGATTCTTCGCCGTATCCTTCTGGGGAAGATCCCGTTCGATCAGGTAGAGGTGATTCATCCTCCCGGAGTTACATACCCGTCCGTATTCTTTGTCCTTTCCGCCAAAGCCGGAATCAAGGTGACTTATGCCGAGGGCGTTCCTGCCGGCTTTACGGCGCCCGGGACTGCTTTTCGCGGGCTTGTTGAATGGGCTGAGCATGACTATCAGGCCGCAGACCTCTGCCGGATGATCGAAGGAGGCACTCTGAGGTTATCTCGGAAAAAAAATGAGACAATCCCATCCCCGCGAAAAATCAGCAGCTATTTGAAGAACGCCATGATCGGTTGGGGCAGGGAGCGCTATCTTTCCCGGCTCGGCAGCCTCCGTCAGAGCATCAGAAAAAGGACTGAGCTCGATGATGATAAGGATTTGGAAGAGACGGATGAAACACAGATCGAAACGGCAATCCGGGAGGTGAAATGGCTGGAGAGCCTCGTCAGGCAGTTTTTATATTTGATGCCGATCGAGGATGATGCGGGTTTGCTGGATATGGGTCTTTTATGCCAGGGTGTTTCCATTTTTATCCGAAAGTATGCCTATGTCCGGAACGATCTCGATCGCGAAGCCCTGTCCGCGCTTTCAGCAAGACTCAACGAAGCCTCTCTGGCGGCCGATACGAAGGTCTCCAACCACGAGGCTTTTGAATGGCTGAGGAGCCTGGTCGACGGTTTGTCCGTAGGGGCATCCGGTCCTTTGCCCGGTCACATCCATCTGGCCGGATACGGGAATGGAGGATACTCGGGGCGGCGGATGTTCTTTGTTGCAGGTCTCGATCAAGGGGCTTTTCCCGGGGCCTCCTATCAGGATCCTATTCTGCTGGATGAGGAAAGAGAAGCCCTTTCGGATGCTTTGCCGACTACAGCCGATGCGTTCAAGGAAAAACTCTTCACCATGGCATCGACTCTTGCCTCGCTTAGGGGAAAAGCTGTTTTCAGCTTTTCTTCCTTCGATATTATCGAAGAGCGTCCCTCTTTTCCCTCATCGCTGCTGCTTCAGGTCTTCCGTTTGGTCGAGGGAGATCCCGCATTGGATTATTCCGCGCTGGCCGCAGCGCTTCCTGAGGCCGCCGGCTTTTTGCCCCTGGAATCGGCCATGGCTTTTGACGAGATCGATTGGTGGCTGTCCCGGCTTGCGTTCCGGGGCCGCCTGCGGGACGGAAAAGAATCCATCCGCAGGAATTTTCCGGATCTCAACCGGGGTATCGAGGCGATCGAAAGCAGGGCGGCAAACCATTTGACCTGGTTTGACGGGTTGGTTGCTGTTGATGAGCGAGAGCTCAACCCTATGTTGAATCAGGACATCGTCATGTCCGCTTCACGGTTTGAAACCCTGGCCAGGTGCCCTTTCGGTTATTTCTTGCGCTACGTTCTGGGAATCAAAAAACCCGACGAGCTCGAATACGATCAGTCGCGATGGCTGGATGCCCGGCAGCGGGGTTCCCTCCTCCATCAGATCTTTTCCACCTTCATGCGCAGTATCCGGGGAGAAGGGCAGGCCGTTTCCCTCGAAAAACATCTTTTTCTTATCGAAAAAATCGCCGACGACCACATTGTCAAAATAAAGGAAGAAATCCCGCCGCCCTCGGAGGGTATTTATGCCGGAGAAAAGCGGGAACTCATGGAGGCGATCCGCGTATTCCTGAAATCCGAAGAGAATCGCGACACTCAAGTCGATCCCATCCTCTTCGAAGTGAGTTTCGGGATGAAAGAAGAGAGCGGTGAAAGGATGGATGAGCCGGCCGTGATTCGGGTGGACAGGAGCCGCTCCGTAAGGCTTAGAGGAAAGATCGACAGGATCGACCGCCTCCGTGCGCATCAGTACCGGGTGATCGATTACAAGACCGGCGGTTACGGTGCTTATGACGGTTTGAATTGTTTTGCCCGCGGAAAGAATCTCCAGCACGCCCTGTACAGCCTGGCGGCCGAGCAGATATTGGAAAGATTGGGACTGGAACAGTCGGCCGAGGTCATACAGAGCGGGTACTATTTCCCAACAAGGAAAGGAGAAGGAAAAGAAATTTTGGTGGATCGGGTTGACAGACAAAAACTGAGAGAGCTGCTTCTCGTGCTGACAGATATTCTGGCTGCGGGAAATTTTATCGTCAATCCCGATGCCAAATGTGAATACTGCGATTTCCTGCCGGTATGTCCGGTTGATGCCCCTGCCAAAGCCAAAGCCCAGCGGGCGGAGAATCCGGCCGGTTTCAGTGTCTTCGAACGGCTTAAGGATTATGAGTGAAATTGCAGGGGCTGTGCCGTGTGCAACAGGAGCCGGATTTGCGCCGGATATAGGATATTAAAGTGGAACATAGTCAATGACAAAAAAAACCGACCTTGCCGACAGAGAAGCAAGGCTGAAAATCGTCCGGGAGTTGGATAAAACATTTCTGGTTGAGGCGGGAGCCGGTTCTGGGAAAACAAAAAGTCTGGTCGACAGGATGCTGGCCTTGCTGATCGCAGGACGGTGCCGGATCCAAAACTTGGCGGCCGTGACCTTTACCAGGAAGGCGGCGGCAGAACTCAGGGGACGTTTCCAGACTGATCTGGAGCGAGAGTTGCTGGGGGCCGGAAATGCAGCAGTTAGGGCCAGGCTTGAGGAAGCGCTGAAAAATCTGGAACAGTGTTCTATTGAGACCATCCACTCCTTCTGCTCCAGGCTTCTCCGCGAACGACCGATCGAGATTTCCCTGGATCCCGAGTTTAAGGAAATGGAGGAGATCGAGGACGCACTTTACAGAGACAAGTGCTGGTATGATTATATGGTCAAGGCCAGGCTGGAGGATGAAGAAACACTGCAAAAACTCGACGATGCAGGTTTGGCCCCCGAAGACCTGAAGGATGCTTTTACCACCATTTGTCACTTCCCCGAAGTCGAACTCATGGAAGGAAATTCCCGGAAGCCGGATTTTTCGCAATACCGGTTAGAGTTCCGGGATTTCCTGCGCCGGGCGAAACAACGCATTCCGTATGAAGAGCCGGAAAAAGGTTTCGATCAACTCCAGACCGTGTTGCGGCGGTGCTTTATGCGGGAGAAAAACCTGGGCTTCGATGACCACCGTTTCCTGATGGAGACGTACGAGCTTCTCGACAAAGAGATGGCTGTGAAGAGAGGCAGTTGGCCTTCTAAAGAAGAGTCTGCTGCTTTCAAGAAAGAGTTCGACTATTTCCGGGAACGGGTAGTCGAGGATGCGCTTCGGCAGTGGCGCGAGTACCGACACTCCATCATCCTGACCTTTTTGAAACCGGCTGTGGCCTATTTTGGTTCCATGAGGAAAGCCAGGTCCCGGGTCAATTTCGAGGATCTCCTGATTTTTGCCTCGCGTCTGCTCAAGGAAAATCCGGAGGTGAGGCGCTACTTCAGCCGGAAGTACACGCACATTCTGGTCGATGAATTCCAGGATACGGATCCTGTCCAGGCGGAAGTGCTTCTCTACCTCTCCGGGACGGATTGTGAAGAGCGCGATTGGCGAAAGTTGAGCCCAAGGCCGGGTTCGCTCTTTCTTGTGGGAGACCCCAAACAATCGATTTTTCGTTTCCGTCGTGCCGACATCGATACCTACAGTCTCGTCAAAAAGCAGATCGAACGTGCGGGAGGTGAGGTTCTTCCATTGACAGCTAATTTCCGCTCGATGAACACTCTGAGGGACTGGGCGAATCCCCTTTTTAGGGATGTTTTTCCCAAGGATTTCACTCCTCATCAGGCTGCATTCGCACCTCTCAATACATTGAGACCGGACATTTCCAAAGCCCGGTCCGGTGTTTTCAAGATTACGGTTCCCAGGATGGAGAGGAACAAGCAGGTTTTTATCGCTCAGTATGATGCCGGGGCTATCGGTGATTACATCAAGTGGGCTTGTGAGGGAAATCTGCGGCTGGCCAGGAGCCGGAAGGAGAGGGAACGGGGGCTTGAACCTGAGGCGAGCCCTTCGGACTTTATGCTGCTGTTCCGGTACAGGAAAAACATGCAGATCTATGCGCGTGCATTGGAAGACAGGGGTATACCTTTCGAAATAACGGGTGGGGGAGCCTTTGCCGAATCGGAAGAGATCAGAGAGATTGTCACTCTTACCAAGGCGTTGAATGACCCCGAAAATCCGATTTTCACTGTGGCGGTGCTGCGCGGCATTTTCTTCGGTACGAGCGATGACGAACTTCTCAATTTCAAACGGAGGGGCGGGAGGTTTTCTTTTCTGCAAAGCTTCGAAGAAGGAAATGTCAATCCGGGTGAAGGAGTGACTTCAAGATTGATGATGCTGCGGCAATGGTGGAAGTGGACTGTAGAGTATCCTGCTTCGACGGCACTTGAAAGAATATTCGAAACTTCCGGGATTATCAATTACCTGGCCTCTACTGAGATGGGAAGCAGCAAAGCCGGCAACCTGTTTAAACTCCTGGAGATATTGCGCGGCCGTGAGAGGGAGGGGGAAACTTCGTTTTCGACCTTGGCTGGATATTTGGATGATTTGACTTCTGTTTTTGATATAGAGGAGATGAGTCTAACGCCTGGCAGGGCGGACGCTGTGAGGTTGATGAACCTGCACAAGGCAAAAGGGCTGGAAGCACCGGTCGTATTCCTGGCAAATCCAGTGGGGATGAAGGATCGTGAGCCTGACAAACATATCGTGCGAACCGATAAAGAAGGACCGAGAGGCTATTTTCTGTTTGAGCGGAGAGGGCGGTATTGGCCGATTCTGCTGTCTCAGCCGGCAGGATGGAATGAGGCCGTGAAAGAAGAGAAGAGATATCAAGCGGCCGAGGAGATGCGGCTGATGTATGTTGCTGCGACGAGAGCCCGGAATATTTTGGTCGTCAGTACCTATGCCCACAATCTGGGAGAAAGAAGGGCCTGGGGTGTTCTGGATGATGCTCTGGATGAAGTCCGGGAACTGGAAATTTCTCAAAAAAGGGTGATCGAGAAGAGAGAGAAGCTCCTGGTCGACAGAGAGGAACTGGATGGCGCCCGGAGAAATTTGAGGGAGAGTGTTGAGATTGCGGTGAAACCGGGCTATGGGTTGGAAACGGTTACTGCTCTTGCCAAGGAGGGGCTGGAGATTCCGGCTTGTAGGAGAGGCAGTTTGGGCATGAGCTGGGGTCGTGTTGTGCACCGTGTTTTAGACGGGCTTGGCAGGAGCATTCGTGCCGGCGATGAAGAGAAACCGGATACAAACAGCATCATCGAAAATGCGATGGCGGACGAGGAGATGGATCTCGGGGAAAAAGAACGTTTGCAGGCACTCATCGACAGCATCTGTTCATCGGCTCTCTGGGAGAGAGCCCTCAATGCCGGAATAAGTCTGTTCGAAGCCCCTTTTTCGTTGAAGGTGAAAGGTCGGGATTTGGGATTTGTGGGAGATTTTCCTGTCCGTCTATCCGGAGTGATCGATCTTGTCTTCAAGGAGGAAGGGGGTTGGGTGATCGCCGATTACAAGACCGACGAGATCGTTGATGACCTGCAAACTTATGTAGATTATTACACGCCTCAGATCCGCATTTACAGCCGTTTCTGGGCTGAGATCACCGGGGAGCTGATCAAAGAATCGGGGCTCTACTTTACCTCCATAAAACGATGGATTCCCGTCTAGCTTACATGTGTTTTTTGCCTTCAAAAAATGGATTTAAGGCTATTTTTAGTGGCTGTAAATAATATTAAGTTATTGAATATCCATAGTTTGCCATGGTCCGACCCCAAAATGCATCACCTTTAAGGGTGATGATATCGGTTGAAAATTCCCCCTTGGATTCCTCTTGAGAGACGATTGCCCTCTAACGCCTTCTCTGCGAACATGGTACCACGAACATGATTTTAGAAGGAATTCTTGCGCTGGATGTTTACCGAGGACAGAGCAGGGTGTATTCCGTTTTAAAGGAGTTCAAAAATGACCAGTGATAAAGATTTTGCAGACTCCTATGCCTTTGACAAGTACACATCTTCCGTGATCGAAGAGATCGAAGCGAAGATGAAAGATGCTTTGGAAAGAAAAAGGAAGGATCTGGAACACGAGCTCGAAGAACGGATTCGATTGGAAAAGGAAGAAGCCAGCAAGAAAATCAATCAGCTCGAGAGTGAATTGAAGGGGAATCAAGAGACCCTAGTTCAGTATAAAAATATTCTTTCCCAGCTTGAGACCGATAAGGAAAACCTCAAGAATGAAATCAAAGACCGCTTCACGAAAGCAGTACAACTGCAGAAAGAAATCGAGGAAAAAACCGGGTTGTCTCTTGAAGAGCTGAATACTGTTGCCGAGCTGATCAAGGATATAGAAGAGATCAAACAGAATGCATCGGAAAAAATCAATTCTTTGAGATCCATACTCGAAGGTAAATATGGAATAGAAGCCCGGGACCTCGAGATAAACGGTCATGATGAGATACACTTCGATCTTGAGAGCACACTGACCCGGCTGCAGAGGGTCAAGGATCTGTTGGCGGATTCGAAGGAGCCTCTCGCTTAAACCGGTAAGTCGGACGATTGAAATTCATCCGGTCAAAATGGATTTGAGTTTTTCTATCAGAGAGGGAAGTGCTTCCTTGTAATCACCGATGATGCCGAAATCCGCCTCCCTGAATATGTTGGCCTCAGGGTCGCGGTTGATGGCGACGATTCTTTTCGAACCGGCACATCCGGCGAGATGCTGCGGTGCACCGGAGATACCTACGGCGATATAGAGATCCGGGCTCACCATGTGGCCGGTCTGGCCGATTTCGATGCTTTTGGGCATCCAACCTTCATCGCTGGGAACGCGTGTGGTGCCGATCGTTCCCCGCAAAATCCGGGCAAGCTCTTCAATGAGCATGAAGCCGTCCTTTCCTCCGATGCCGCCGCCGCCGGCTACGATAACTTTGGCGTCTTCCAGCTTGATGCCTTTAACTTCTTCCGTAAGGGACTCCAGCAGCCGAACTTTGGCCGCCGGTGCGTCCGTGGCCGGGCTGAAGGGAATGATCCTCCCCTGTCTTGCAGCGTCCTTCGCCGCCTGCTCTTCCGAGCGCGGCCGCATGGCTGCGATGTGGGGTAAAGGGCCTGTCGATTCCCAAACGGCCATGGCGTTTCCGCCGTAGACCGGCTTGGTTTGGTATATCTTCTTGGTTTCGAGATTGATCTCCACTTCGACACAATCCAGGCAGACTGTTGCGTCCAGCTTCGCCGCTAATCTGGGTGCGCTGTCCCGTCCCTTATCCGTATGACCGAAGAGGACAAGCAAAGGGCTTATTTGCCTGCAGAGATTTGCGACAGTGGCGACATGGTCTTCAGGATTGAAATCGGAAAATAAAGGCTGATCGGAAACATAGACATCATCCGCACCGAGAAAGATGGCTTCCCGGGCTGCTTCTCCCATATTGTGCCCTATAAGGAGAAGGCTCAGAGGCTCACCCAGCTTATCACTAAGCAGGCGTCCCGTGCTTATAAGCTCTGAGGTGACAGTCGTGATATTTTGTTCGACCACCTCGCCGCAGATCAATACACCTTTGTTGTCGGTCATCGTTCAGTTTCCTCTTTCCTCTATTTTCATTCAGCGTACCTCTGATTATCTGGGTTCCCTAAAAAGCATGACAAAATGAATCTTAAGGGATGCATGAAGCGAATTTGAAGATTTAGCCTTTCCGAGTTGTTCTTCGAGGGAACCCGACAAAGTCGGGTCCGAGGACTGTTGTGAGCACGGTAAAAGAAATCAGGCGGTACCGATGTTGTCTGAGGATTATAGGACGTGAGATGGGATAAACATGCGGAGTTCCGCAGGACCGAGAAGAACGGGGAGGAAATGGCGTTAAAAATCTGAACTGAGCGTAGACATTCCTTATGATTCATATGTTTTCTCTTTATCATGTAATCATTTGTGCGCTGAGCCACTCGTTTTAATCGTCTAACGGCTGTCCTTCTTGCCGGAAGGTTTACACAAGGCCTTCTTTTTTTAGCCTTTCGGCCAGTTTGCCGGCAGCTTCGCCCGTAGTTTCGGCTTCGACGATCTCGCACTCCCTTTTTCGCTCTGGGATGAAGAGCTTGACCAGCTTCCGTCGGGCGGCGCCGGGTCCTGTATGTGTCGGGTCGACCTCGATATCCGAAGCGTTCCAAACAGGCACTTCTTTCTTTGAGGCCGAGATGATTCCCCATCCGGAGGGAAGACGCGGTTGCCCCACTTCGCTGCTCACCGAGACTACGGCCGGCTGGGGGACAACGAACACCTGATAGCCGTCCAGGGTCGCCCGCTTCACTTTCAGATGGTTTTCTGTAAGTTCGATATCCACGGCTAACGTGACCAGCGGCAGATCGAGTTTTTCGGCGAGAATGGACCCGACCAGACCCTCATCCCAGTCTGCCGCTTGTCTTCCACACAAAATCAGATCATAGTCACCGAGCTTTTTTATCGCCTGAGCCAGGATGGTGGCCGTGGAAAAACTGTCCGAACCGACAAAAGCCGGATCCGCCAGGACCATCCCTTTGTCGGAGCCCATGGCCAAAGCATGCCTTATGATCTTTAGGGAGGTTTCCTCATCGATGCTCAGGACCGTGATTGTGCCTCCGTTTTTCTCCTTGAGGCGGACTGCCAGTTCCACGGCCTGCTCGTCGTAAGGGCTCATGATCGGGGGGATTCCCTCCGGCGGTATCACCTGCAAGGCTTCCGGGTCCAGTTTGAACTTCGCCGGCGGGATCTCCGGATCAGGAATTTTTTTAACACAGACGATGATGTTCATCGAGCTTCACCTTTCGTTATCCGTACTGGTAGCAGATGCCGAAACCGGCTCTGGGAAGGTTCCAGTCAATGGCATCCCGTGCGCAAACGATGCGGCAGCTTCCGCACTCCAGGCAACCCTCATAAGCGAATGTGATGCGCTTGTTTTCGGTCAGCTTAAAACAGCCGGCAGGGCAGGCGTACAGACAGGGATTATCCTTGCACTCCTTACAGGTGTCCTCACGAATCCGGATGTGGACTTCCTTGTCGACGTCGAATTTGTTGACGGCCAGTTTGTCTTCGATCTTCATGGCAGTCATAAGGACCCCTTAATCTGCCATAGGTCCTTGCTGATTTGCAAGAAAGAGATCCTGCCCGCCATGGCATCCTTGAGCAGCTTCAGCGTCTTTTCTCTCGGCAGGCCGTCGTTGGTGAAGATGTTCTCGGCCGCCTTGCAGAGCAATTCGGGATACTGCCGGTAAAGGCGCGGATTTTCCAGAAAGCGAGGGGCTTTTTTGAATGTCTTCAGATCCTTGAGGACGAAACTCTGTTCCAGTCGTGATCGGTACCCGGCCAGGCTGTTTTTCGAAAAATCACCCGTCTTTTTTGCGGCAATGACCGTCTCTGCGGCGGCCGCACCCGAGGCTATGGCGAAGTTTGCGCCTTCGAGGGCCAGTCCTGTGGCCAGAATCAGGGCGGCGGCATCGCCGGCCACCAGAATGCCGTCTCCGTAGAGCTCGGGGATCATGGACATACCGGAGACCGGGATCAAATGGGCGGAGTATTCCACCATGTTGCCTTCCTTGAGAAGGCAGGCTACTTCCGGATGAAGTTTGAACTCTTCGAGAAGATCATCGGCCCTGACGTTTTTTTCAGTCAGGCCGCTGAGCTGGACGACCACACCGATAGAAAGGCTGTCTTCGTTTGTGTAGAGGAACCCCCCGCCCGGAATTCCCTGGGTGAATGTTCCGAGAAATTCCCAGGAGAGGCCTTCTTTTCCCGTCAGGTTGAAACGCCGGTCAATCAGTTCTTTGGACAACTGGATGACTTCTTTGATACCCTGTTTCATATCCTTTGGCGAAAGCGCACTCCTGAGGCCTGCCTTTTCCGCCAGAATGGAATTCGCTCCGTCGCAGGCCACGACCACAGCGGCCGGAATGTCATCGCCTCCCGCCTTGATGCCCGATACTTTGCCGCCTTCCCAGAGAAGATCGTCCGCCTGAAGCCCGGAGGCTACAATGGCCCCGGCCTGCTCCGCTTTCGCCGCCAGCCACCGGTCGAACTTGGCGCGCAGCACGGAAAAGCCGTTGTAAGGAGGCTCTGCAAACCTCTTGGTCGTGAATTCCACCGAAAGTGCTGAATCATTGGTGAGAAAAGAGAATTTACGGCGCTTGATGAAGCGTTCCACAGGGGCTTCTTCCCAATATTGAGGAAAGAGCTCGTGGATGAGCGGGCCGTAGTAGGCTCCGCCCCACATGTTTTTGGCGCCGGGAAATTTGCCCCTCTCGACGACAAGAATATCCAGGCCTGCTTTGGCAAGAGTGTAGCCGCAGGCGGAACCGGCGGGGCCCGCGCCGACGACTATGGCGTCAAATTTCTGTTCCGGCATGTTTTTCTTACCTGAAAGCCTGCAATTCGAGAAGCTGCTGACCGATGGTCAACTGGTGCATCTGGGCCGTACCTCCGAGGATTGTGGCCGTGATTGCGTCCTGATAGTGGTGACCCACGGGATAATCGTCGATGGTGCCGAAGGATCCGTGGATCTTGACGGCCTGAGTGGCCACCCAGAGAGCCGTCTCGGTGGCGAAGTACTTGGCATATGACATCTCTTTGATGTGTTTGATGCCTTTTGTCTTGAGGTCGGCGACGCGGTAGGTGAGCCATCGGGCAGCTTCGATCCTGGTGGCCATGTCGGCAATGATCTCCTGGATCAACTGGTGGCCGCCGATCGGCTTTCCGAACTGAACCCGCTC
>JAFGNQ010000388.1 GCA_016926925.1 Candidatus Aminicenantota bacterium | reverse complement strand
TTTTTGAGAAAGGCATGGCTTTCGTTCAGAGCACTCATTTTCATGTAGGCTTCCATCAATATTTATCTTTTTTGGTTTCCGATCTTCAAAAACAAAGGAAAGGTTAAAAAAAAACTTGTTTTCTTTTTCTTCTCTATTTTATCATTGTCAAGGGAAAAAGTGCTGTGATGAAAGGCCGGTCCGTTTTCCCGGAATAAGAGATAATGAGTGGTCTGTCAAATCTGACATTTCGGTTTCGATTTTTTCGAGGAGGGCTCATGAAAAAAAAGATTTGGCTATTATGGTTGATCGCGCTTGTGGGGATCATTCTTATCGGCGGCTCGCTTTCCGCCGGACTCTTCGATGAGCAGCCGGTCGCCGACATCAACGACATCCTGAGGACAATCCGGCTTTGCCCCGCAGTGCCGGGCACGTATTTAGTTGTCGGCGTGATTTACAATCCCAATATCGACCGGTATGTGGTATTTGTCTTGGAAAGGCGTAAAAAAAGCGATCGCCTCTATTCCCGCCTCTACAATACAAAAGGAGGGGCGACTACAAATTTTCGTAAAGTCATCGACTTTAATTCCTGGGTCGGTTATATGGATGTTGTTTTCAATCCCAGGGATAATCTCTTTTTTCTCGTCGGTGGCGATAACTATTTCAGTGAAATCAATGGGGCGGTCTTCAGCGGTGACGGACTGCTGATCGGCGGCGAGGAGGACTACATCCAGATAAAGCCTGATACCGGATCCGGTTCAGCTATTTTTCCCCAGGTGAATTGGATAGAAACCACCAATCAGTATACGGTCCACTGGGTTCATTATGATTGGCAAAATCCGGACAATTATGTGAACGGCCAATACCTCTCGCTTCTGAACGGCGATTTCAGCTTCGCCGTAAAAAAGAGGAAGGTCAGGCAGCAGTCCATGAGAAATTATCTCCATTATGCAAAAGTCCTTCCCCTCGATGACGGGCTGCTCTGGACGAGTGGCGAGGATGGGCCGGGAGCGCGGAATAGGCCGGTGGTCTGGTTCACCAATTTCAGGGGGAAAATCCGTTATGATATCCCGTACAGCAGCGGAGGTATTATTCATCCCAGTGGGGCAGGAGACGGACACGGTCTTGTCACAGCCGTGTACAATGCAGCCGATGACAACTTTTTACTTCACTGGAACGAGGCCAACAGTCCCTGGAACAGTGAACAAATCTATGCCGTGAACCGGTACAGGATCATGGAACGATCAGGAAAATTTTTGGGGCCGTGGCAGGAGGTCCCGAAGAAATCGCCTTTTCAAACCGCAGGAGTGATTGTTCACAATTCTGTCGAGAACAGGTATTTTTGTGTATTTCCGGAATATAATCGACATATCCCAAAGGAATACAAATATCAAGTTGGGGGAAAACTCTGGGGAGTTTATATGGACAATATGGGAAATCTGGAAGCGAAGAATGGAATAAAAAAGTGGGCACCTATCCCTTTGACAGACTTATACACGAATAAGCTATACGAACTTGAGTTCAATGGAATGACCTTCAACTATGACCGGAACGAATATCTCAATTTCTATAGTATTTATAACACTGCCAATAATACGTATAGGTGCTGGGGAAGCATATTCCAATGAAGAACAAAAGGGGACGGTTCCGATTTTTATAGGAACCGTCCCCTTTCAAACTTACTTTTTCACACGCACGGGATAAGGCGGCCGCTTCGGCTTCTTCGGCGGATTCTTGGCCAGCTCTTCCATGATGACCTTGATGGCCATCTCGAGCTGGGGATCGTGTCCGGCATTCACTTCAGCCGGCCACTCTTCCACTTCGATATCCGGCGGAACCCCTACATTTTCTACTGCCCAGCCTTCCTCTTCGGTCCAAAAACCGAGGTTGGGAGCTGTAACAGATCCCCCGTCCATTAGAGGCGGATGGTTGAGGTTTCCAACGAGACCGCCCCAGGTTCTCTTCCCGATCAGCTTGCCGAGTTTGAATTTGCGGAACATGTAGGGAAAGAGATCTCCACCCGATCCTGCCAGTTCGTTGATGAGCAGGACCTTCGGACCCTGAATGGAGGCATTCGGAGTTTTGATGTCCTCTCCGTACCGCGTGTGCCAGTGGGCGATGTAGGGACGCCGGAGCAGGTCGATGTAGTAATCGGCCACCTGACCGCCCCCGTTGTACCGTTCATCCACGATAATCGCCTCTTTGTCCACTTGGGGATAGAAGTAGCGCTTGAAATAAATGTGGCCATGTAGGGTCGTGTTGGGCACATAGACATATGCAACACGTCCTCCGGTGGCCTTATCGACTTTGGCGATGTTTCCCTCCAGCCAATCACGGTGCCTCAGAGTGCCCTCATCCCTGATAGGAACTACGGAAACGGTGCGTGATCCTGTGCCGTCAGGATTGGGTCCAACCGCTATTTCCACGATCTTGTCGGCAGTGTTTTCGAATTTGCTGAAGATGTTATCCGCAGCCGAGAGCTCCTCTCCATTGACTTTCAGGAGGTATTCACCGGCAGCGATATCGACACCGGGCTCTGTTAGTGGAGACCTCATGTCGGGATTCCAGTTCAATCCGCCGTAGACTTTTTTAAATCTGTAACGGCCGTTTTCGAGGGCATAGTCGGCACCGAGAAGACCCCCTGGGACTCGCTTGGGCTGAAAGAGGAAATCTCCGCCGCCGGTAAAATGGTGCCCGACCGCCAGCTCGCTGCCCATCCAGGTGAAAACACGGTTTAAATCGTTGCGGCAGGCGAGGTGGGGGATAAACTTTTCGTACTTGGTGTAGACCGCGTTCCAGTCTGCACCGTGCATGTTGGTGGCATAAAAGCTATCCCTGTTCAGCCGCCACCCTTCTTTGTAGATCTGCTGCCATTCCGCTCTGGGAACGATACGGACTTCGATGGCCTCAATGTTCAGCTTCCCCTGCCCGGGTTGAATTTTGCCCGCAGTGGGCGCGATGCCTGCCATACCCATTGTCCGGTAGAGCAATTTCTTGCCGTCGGCGGATATTTTGTAGTCCATGATTCCTTCGGCAATTGTTTCGGATTTTTTGGTCTTGAGATCGAACTTATTCAGTTTTGCCGAAGGCGGTCCCTGAAGAGCCAGCGCCATTCCCAATATCGGGAATTCCAGATAAAAAATCTGCCCTTCATCACCCGCTTGGAGGTTGTCGTACGGGCCGGGAGCAACTGGAAGGGACAGAATTCTCAGATCGATGCCTTCGATGTCGATGGCGACACCTTCTTCTTTTTTCTCCGGTTTTTCCTCTTTTCCTGCTTTGGCCTCGTCTTTTTTCGGCTCTTCTTTCTTTTCCTCCGCTACCTTTTCTTCGTCACTCTCTTTGGCCAGCGGTGACAGCTCTCCCTTCTTGAGCACTGCCATATAGAGGCCGTTTTTCATCTCCATATCCGCTGTCGACATGGCGAACCAGTCCTTGACCGGACCGGAGTCGGTCGATCCGAAGAAGTAAAGGTATTTGCCGCTCTTGTCGAAGACAGGATTGGTGACGTCGCTCAGACCATCGGTAACCGGATAGGATTTGTCCTGCTTTAAGGAATAGAGATAAACCCGCTGCAGATAGGCCGGAGTTTGCAATGTATAGGTAATCCACTGGGAATCGGGCGACCAGGCGTAGTACATCCCGTCTATGCCCAAATGAGGTTCATTGGCGATCTTTTTGATGTCGCCTGAGGCGACATCAACCAGGTAGAAATTTTGGGCATAGTCGCGATAAGCGATCTTCTTGCTGTCCGGCGACCAAACAGGGTTGTAGTAAAAGCCCGAACCGATCGGCTTGATCGTCCTTGCTTTGCCCTTTCCGTCTTGAGGGGCGATGAAGAGCTCGTACTCACCTGAGGCGTCGCCGAAATAGGCGATCCATTTCCCGTCCGGAGACCAAACCGGATAGCGCTCGTTAGCCCCCTGAGTTTCTGTGATGTTTCGGGGGTCTCCTTTTTCCGCGGGAACGGTGATGATCTCGCCGCGGAATTCGAGGACGGCCCTGGATCCAGAAGGAGAGATGTCGCCGTTGCGGATATACTGAGGCCCCTTGACATACCTCGGCCGCACCTCTTGAAGGTCGGCGGCCACGCCTATGGTCAACTTGGTGCTTTGCCCTTGCTGTATATCGTAGAGATTGAGATAGCCCTCCCTTTCGAAGAGAATCTTTGTACCCGAAGCTGAAGCATCGATAATGGGGAAATCTTTGAATGAAGTCAACTGCTGGATTTTTTCAGATTTTGTATCGAAAACAAAGAGGTTGAATTCTCCCTCTCGATCCGAGAGAAAGTAGATCTTGTCGCCTAACCACATGGGATGGGCATCGTTGCATCGGCCTTCGGGCTGGGGAATTTGGACGACAGAGTAATCGGACATGTCGATCAGCCAAATTCGGGAAGTCGTACCTCCGCGGTAGTGCTTCCATTCCTCATAGGCGGGTGGGCGGGGAGTATAGGCAATGTGTTTGCCGTCTGGGGAAAATGTGGCGAAGAAGGCGCTCGGAAGCTTCAGGTTCTCGGGAAAACCTCCATTGACTGAGACTGAAAAAAGTTGGAGGAAAGGAAACCCTGTCCCTGCTCCTTGATCTCGGTTTGAGATGAATATCACGGACTTGCCGTCCGGAGCAAAGCCGCGGACGATATCCGGTGTAGGATGCCAGGTCAGCCTCTTGGGGATTCCGCCTTCGGCCGGAATCAGAAATACGTCCAGGTTGCCGTCATACTGGGCACTGAAGGCAATCCATTTTCCATCCGGTGAAAATGCAGGAGACGTCTCGACCCCCTCGTCTGTGGTCAGCTGCCGTACTTCTGAACCATCGATATTCGCAGTCCAGAGGTCGTCGGCATAAACGAAGGCGATTTTGTTGGCACTTATGGCCGGCTGATGGAGCAGCAGTGTGTCCTTCGTATCGACGGCCGATAGGGGAAAGACAAACACCGCACATAGGAATAGCAATGCGACTGGATAGATTCTTTTCATGAATACCTCCCTAAATAACCTGAATTATTTATAAAAACTGCCGACACTTCACTACAGAAGAGTTCAATTCATATCATTGGCAGTTTTTACCTTCGGTGAGCCGATCTTGCCGCATCGGCTTCGTTACAGCCCGGATTAGATTGGGGTGGCTCGCTGTCTTTCACTACAGCTTCATGGGCCGCTTTCTTGCCGCTGCAGCAGCCTT
>JAFGNQ010000387.1 GCA_016926925.1 Candidatus Aminicenantota bacterium | reverse complement strand
GCCGAGCTTGCAGGCTACGGCAACACGGCGGATGCCTTCCATTTCACGGCACCGGAACCCCAGGGAGACGGGATGATAAGGGTCATGAGGGCGGCGCTGAAAGATGCCGGTCTGGATTCCAGGGATATCGGGTACATAAACGCACACGGAACCTCGACGGTCCTGAACGATAAGATTGAAAGCACAGCGATTCTCGCAGTTTTTGGCGAGAACAGCAAACATCTGAAAGTCAGCTCCATCAAGTCAATGATCGGTCACCTTCTGGCTGCTGCCGGTGCAGTGGAATTCGTATCGACCGTGATGAGTATCTCTACGGGTGACCTGCCGCCGACCATCAACTATGAGAATCCCGATCCGGAATGCCCTCTCGATTATGTGACCGGTGGGGTTGAATCGGTGGACCTCGAAGCGGCCTTGAGCAATTCCTTCGGTTTTGGCGGTGGCAACGCCTGTCTTGTAGTAAAAAAATATGAGGATTAAATGAAAATTCCCAAACTTCGAATAGGAAACATCACCGCGGAAATTCCGATTGTACAGGGAGGCATGGGTGTCAGAGTTTCTCTCTCTTCACTGGCTTCGGCAGTGGCGGAGGAAGGCGGGATCGGCACCATCTCGAGCATCGGATTGGGAGATATAGAGGCTTCAAAGAATGAATATGAAAGGATGTCCCGGGAAGCTCTGGAAAGAGAGATTCACAAAGCAAAAGGCATGACTTCCGGTCATATTGCGGTTAATTTCATGGGAGTGCTCAGCAACGTTGACGATCTGATCAAGGCTGCGGTTAGAGAAGGAGTAAAAATAATTGTCTACGGCGCCGGCCTCCCGGCCAAACTTCCGGGCCTTGTTGTCGACACTTCAGTGAAACTTCTGCCCATAGTCAGCTCCGTGAGGGTAGCGGAACTGATCCTTCGCTCATGGGACAAACGTTTCCAGAGGACGGCCGATGCCCTAATTCTCGAAGGCCCTCTGGCCGGAGGGCACCTTGGTTTCTCCGAAGAACAGCTCCAACAGCCGGAAATGTATTGCCTGGAAAATCTCTTGCCGGATGTTCTGCAAACAATAAAACCTTTTGAAGACCGATACGGAAGGAAAATTCCGATCATCGCCGCCGGCGGGATCTTCGACGGAAAAGATATCGCACGTATGTTGTCTTTGGGTGCATCGGGCGTTCAAATGGCCACCCGATTTGTGTGTACCGTGGAGTGTGATGTTTCTCAGGAATTCAAACAGAGTTACCTGGATGCGAGGGAAGAGGATATCATCATCATTAAAAGCCCTGTGGGTATGCCGGGAAGAGCCATCAAGAACAAGTTTTTGAAGGACTTGGAGCATCAGGGGAAACTCAAGATCCGGTGTCCTTACAGGTGTCTTACCGCCTGTAAAGTCGACAAGGCAAATTACTGCATCGCACAGGCTCTCGTAAACTCTTATTTCGGAGATGTCGACCGCGGTCTCATCTTCTGCGGCCAGAATGCCCATCGCATCGACAAAATAGTAACCGTAAAAGAGCTTATTGCAGAGCTTTTAGCCGAAATCAAAGCGGCTTAATCAGGTATTTGAGCAGAAACATTCCCCTACTTCTTTTCATGCAATGTAGCGGTATAAAAAACATCGGACAGCGTCTTATAAGGTGAAAAAAACATCGAGGACAACGAACATGAAATCAAAAAAGGAAATCAAGCGGGAATACAAAGAGCGGCAGAAGCCGGCCGGAGTGTTCCAGGTAAAGAATACAGCCAACGGCAAAGTATTTCTCGGAAGCAGCCTCAACCTCGAGGGCCCGTTGAACAGTCACAAATTCATGCTGAGCATCGGACAGCACCGCAACAAAGCGCTCCAAAAGGACTGGAACCAATACGGTCCGGAAAATTTTGTCTTCGAAATTCTGGAAATTGTAAAGGTTAAAGACGATCCTAGTTTTAATCTTAGCGATGAACTGACACTGCTTGAGCAGATTTGGCTCGAAGAGCTTCAACCCTTCAGTAAGCGCGGGTACAACAACGACACAAAAATTCGTCAGGCTTGATATGTGCGGAAACTCCGAGAATTCGGGAAGTGATACAATTACAAAAGGAGAATCGCCTTGGGACTGATAAAAAAAGGCAGAAAGTTATGGTTCTTCGAGGAACTTTACAGCGATATCACCTACGGATTTGAAGTGTCCAAGGTTATCGTCCCCGAAACGGACACCGGCCTTCAAAAAATGATGATCCTGGAAACGGACCGGCTGGGACGCGTTCTCATCCTCGACGGCATCGTCCAACTCGCAGAGGAAGACGAAGGGATCTACCACGAATGGATCGCCCATTGGCCGCTCTTCGCACTCCCCGAACCGGCCGATCATGTGCTCATCATCGGCGGAGGAGACGGGGGTGTCGCCAGGGAGGTCCTCCGCCACAATTACATAAAAAAAGTGACCATGGTCGAAATCGACAAGGTGGTCGTAGACCTATGCAGGGAACATATGCCGTCTGTCTCGGAAGGTGTCTTCGACGACCCGCGTTTCGAGCTCATCATCGGCGACGGCGCCGAGATCATTCGCAAATTGAAGGGAAAGTGCGATGTAGTGATCATCGACTCTACGGACCCGATAGGGCCGGCCAAGAGCCTTTTCAATACCAGTTTTTATGAAAGCGTCAAGGATGCGTTGAAGGACCAGGGCATCACCATCCATCAGACAGGGGCGCTCATCCTTCAACCGTTTGAAGCGCCCGGAAGCTGGCGCCAGATCGAGCGGACCTTCGACGATGTCCGCGTCGTCCAGTTCGCCAACGTTAGCTATTTGGGCGGCCCCTTCAGCCTGACCGCAGGCTCCAAAGGCAAGCATCTCTTCAGGAACGCCGAACGGAATGCGAAAAAGAATTTCAAGCGCTTTGGCATCAAGATGAACTGGTACACTCCCGCCATTCCGGCCAATCCCTACCCTGAATTCCGGAAACGTCTCGAGCTCGACAAATACGGTGAAGAGATCGTCATGGATATCGCATTGCCCGGCGGCAAGCGACCGACTGCCCATCAAGTCAAAAAGTGGAGCCGGGAGACCTGCCGGGCTATCCGCATGGTCGCTTACGGTGATCCCTTGATTTCTCGACCCGAGTTCGGGGAAGGCGATACGCTCGTTCAATACATAGAGACCAGCGCCATCAGCTACCGCCGTTTCGGGGGCATCGCCAGCTCCAATATCTTCACCTGCGCCACCCTGCCGGCAGAGGAAGCCGTGGATTTTTCTTTGGGTTATTTCGGCGCCGAATCCGCAGTGTGCTGGAGCCTTCCTCGTGGCTCCTTCGCCGGCGTCGAACAGATCCGGAAACAATGCAAAATTTATAAGGCTGCTCTTAAAAAATCTGGAGACCCAGGAACAGACATCGTCTCCAAGATTCACCGGCCCAGGCTCATTTCGAGCGCAACCGCCTTTTCGCCTGATTTCAAGCTGCCGATGGAAAGCGGCTTTTCCTCCGCCTGGGAACTCATCATGGATATCTACGACTGTTCCTATTCCCGGATCTCGAACTGCGACACTGTCGCCCGGTGGGCATCCTCGGAGTTCATCAATGCAAGCGGCCTGGCACCACTGGGGAAAACGGACAGCCCTGAATTCGGCCACGCCAAGAAAAAGACAGCGGGCCCGTCCGTCATCCAATTCCTCCGTACCGGCTCGAACATCAGCCACTATTCCATGAACTGGCTGATGATCGTCATGAATATCGTCAGCCAAGAAACCTTCCCTCTCAAGAAAGTCGTTGATAGCGCCCTCAAATATTTCCGAGGCGGATACGCCGTCTGCTGGATCCTGCCGAGAGGCTTTAAGAGCCGGAATATCGCCGAGATCGCCGACAACACAGTGCTCTTTCCCTATTCGACATCTTTGAAGTGATTATAACGGCCGCCCCCAAAAATATCCAAACTCCCCATCGCAAAGTTACGCCTGTGGAGATGAAGAGGCGTCATAAAAAGGAAATCGCAGAATTCCGCGTTCTAGATTTGCCGATCAATTCCGGTTGAGCGTCTTTTCTCCTACCTGTTCCTTCTCCATATTGAGCTGGAGAATATCCACGCTCGTGTCGTTGTCTCCGATCAGGTTTTTGCAGAAATAATCACCGGCCAACCAGAAAAGATAAGGGAACATGTCGGTATAGCTGTGCGTGATCCCCGGCAAAATAAAAAAATCAAACCGCTTGTTCGCCTTGATCAGGGCGTTGGCAACCCTCAAGGTTCCGGCGGGATGAACGTTATCATCGATGTCCCCGGTGACGAGCAGGAGACGGCCTTTCAAGTTTTTAGCGATCTCTGAATTTTTATCGATCGAGTATTCGAAGCGGATCTTTCCGTCCTTGTCCACGACCTCTTTGACGCCGTGATGCGTCTCGCTCCACATGTAGTTGTATACATTGTTGTCGTGGTTGCCTGACACCGAAACGGCTGCCTTGAAAAAATCCGGATAGACCAGCATGGCGGCCGTGGACATGAATCCGCCTCCCGAATGGCCGAAGATGCCTACTTTATCGGCATCGATATAGGGAAAACGGGACGCCAGGTGTTCGACGGCGGCTTTCTTGTCTGCCAGGCCGTAGTCCCTGAGGTTGCCATAGCCGTAGTTCTGATACCACTTGGAGCGCATCGGGCTTCCGCCCCGGTTGCCCACTTCGATCACGATGAAACCAAATTGAGCTAGTCCTGGATTCTTGTAGGAAAAAAGGACGTCATAGCCATCGGCCAGATTCGCCTTCACATGGGGAAAGGATTGAACCACTTCTTCGGTCTGCGGGCCGGGATACACCCATAGGATCACCGGATACTTTTTATTGGGATCAAAATCAAACGGTTTCCACATCACGCCGTAGAGATCGGTCACTCCATCATCGGCCTTGACCTGGAAGGGCTCAGCGAACTTGAAACCGGCGTCCAAAAGAACGGACAGATCGGCCGTCTCCAGGTCCAGGAGCTGTTTGCCCAAGGCGTCCCGAAGGATGGATTTGGGTGTGGTGTCCACCCGTGAGTAATTATCGATGAAATGGTGCCTGGAATCGCTGAGGACGATCGAATGATTGGAGTTTTCCGGGGACAGGAGCGTCAGTCCGGTGCCGTCCAGGTTGACCCGATAGAGATGCTGATAATACGGATTCTCATTCTGTTCTCGGCCGCAAGCCGTAAAATATAGAACACGGTTTTTCTCGTCCACTCCCTCGATGTTCTGGCAGTTGAACGGCCCCGGGGTGATCCGGTTTTTCAAGCGGCCGTTTCCATCATAGAGGTAGTAATGACTCCAGCCGTCCCGCTCCGACCAATGGATGAGTTCCTGGCCGTCGGCCAGGATCGTCAAAGGCTGCCAGTAGGCATAGAATGTGTAGGCGATGTATGTGTTCGACCGTTCTTCGATGAGCACCCGGACATCCCCTGTGGCGGTGTCGGCGACGCAGACGTCTAGCTTCATCATATCCCGGCTGATCCGGGCACAATAAAGCTTGTCTGATGTGTCTGAAAGCCAAGGGGAGGTCGCTCCTTCGTCGTATCGGGACCGGGCCGGGATCGGAGCCCTCAAGATGTCGACCTGTTGGTCTTTGAACCGGTCTACCTTGACTTTGACCCGGGCTTTCGTATCGCGGTCGAAAATCAGGATTTCGAACTGGGGGACGTCGGGCTCCCCGGGCATGGCGTATTTATACGTCTCGAGAGTGGGACGCGGTTCGGCCACGGAATTGATGACCCACAGATCGTTGACTTTTCGCGAATCGTCTCTGATCAGCGCGAATTTTTTCGAGTCTTTCGACCAGATGACACCGGTCGCCTTCCGCTTGTCCTTGTTTTTTATTTTTTCGACATTGGTCTCGTAGTGCTCGCCTCGACCTCTTTCGGCAAAACTGTAGTTCTCCTCTCCGTCCGTGGTCAGCTGCTGTTCGACGATGTCCTTTGCTTCGGGATCTTTTAGAACCTTCTGGTAATTGTCAGCGTCCATCATAAAGAGATTGTGATTCCGGGCAAAGATGACGGTCTTTTTATCGGGAGAGACCGAAGCCCAAACAGGCTTTGCCGAAGGTTCTTCATAGCCTTCGAGCCAGACGAGCTTTCCCGTGGCCAGTTCGTATTCGAAGAAAAGCAGGTTCTTTTTGGGTTCCTTTTCTTCTTCTCCGGCCTGAGTCTCTTTGAGAACCGAGGGGCGGACCTCATAAGGAGGTTCGATCTTGAAGCGGATGACTTGGTCATTCTTGATGAATTCAATCGTTTCGATGGGAAGGTGCTCCGCATCATAGGGGAATTTGCTGAGCTCGGTGAGCTGCGCAGCCATCTTGACATTGTCGAACAGGGGTTGCTTCGTTTTGCGGAGCGGGTCGACAAGGTAAAATGTCCGGCCATTGCCGGTTTTATAGCTATACCAGAACCGGTCGCTTTTTTCGAGCCAGTGCGGTTCTACCGACGTATCAAAAATCATTTTATCCAACTTTTCGGGCGCGAATCGGGCCGCCAACTCATAATTTGCTTTCTTGACCCGGTTATCCTGGGCCTCGAGGCGGCCGGTCGAGACGATCAGGCCGAAAAAGGCTGCAAACAATAAAAGTCCGGGAAAAATCCGCCGCATTTTTACATGGCTGCGCTTTGGGTTCATTTCTTTTTTCCTTTCGTTTGAGTACAATGAAACATATATACATAATGCCGGGGATCAGTGTCAAACGAACCGCAGTCCTTATACAGCAAGTGCATCCAAAACGGAATAGCCGTAAGGACCGATTGCAGAAACATGGGCAAAAATGCGCCCCTCATGACTTCTGAAATTGAATCCGTTATGGTCTGTGATGTTAAATGTCGAGAATCAAAAATGTTAAATGTTCCAATGCTACTGATTCATCTAATTTATTCAAATAGAATATTATAAAATACTATATGTCAAATGTTATTGACTTTAGCACTCAATTATTCTATTCTTGAAAACGGGATTCACAATGTCTGAAAATTTCAAACACTTTGATTTGAGACTTATCACTCCACCCTTCGAGAGCAAAGCGACAGACCTTATAATCGAGCTGGATTATCTCCGCAATTGCACTCCTCGGGGGACTACGCCCTCCCGAGTTTTCTTTCAAATGAAAGATATTTTTCACATGTTGGAGAGCATTGGCTCTGCACGTATCGAAGGGAATCGCACGACGATTCTGGAATATATTGAAACCAAAATAGAGAGACAAACAAGTTATTCAGAGCCTGTAAAAGAAATTTTAAATATGGAACATGCTTTGAACTTCATCGATGATCATTTGAACGACTATCCTCTTGTTAATCGATTATTCCTAAGCGAGCTGCATAAAATTGTTGTTCAAGATCTTATGACAGAAGGCAGCAGAAATCCTGGAGAATACAGAAGAACGCCCGTAAGAATTGGTGGCTCAAACCTGATTACTCCCGATAATAGCCAGGTTTCAATGTATATTGATGAACTTCTGAATTTCATCTCTCACGATGATCCTCCCAAATATCATCTCATTAAGACGGCTCTGGCACACCATCGCTTTGCTTGGATCCATCCATTCGATAACGGGAACGGCAGAACTGTCCGTCTTCTAACGTATGCGATGCTTGTCAAACAAGGTTTCAGGGTTCATCTCGCTCGGATCTTGAATCCTACTGCGATTTTTTGTTGCGATAGGAAAAAATATTACACTTCCTTGGCTCGGGCCGACGAGGGCGACGATCAAAGTTTATTGGGCTGGTGCATTTATATGCTTGAAGGATTGAAGAGAGAGATTACAAAAATCGACCGGCTATCCGATTATGACTATGTAAAATCACATATCCTGATACCGGCCCTGAATTACGCCATCGAAAGAAAGCTCATCACTGAAATTGAGTACAAAATATTAAAATTGACTATCGAAAAAATTGAGATAGCTAACTCCGATATTCAACAGATATTTCCAAGTAGAAACATAGCCGATATATCCAGAATTATCAGGAACCTAAAGAACAAGGGAATGATTGCCTCGAAAATAGAAAAAGGCAGAAAATATGAAATTCGTTTTGCCAACAATTTTCTGTTGCGCGGCATAATAGATGCACTCGGAAAAAATGATTTTTTGCCAGTTGAGGATTGAAACTTCTGCTTAGGCTCGAAATTCTTTTAAAGGCAGCCAAATCAAGGGATCCATTGTCGATTTAAGAAACTCGGTACATGTCCCTGATTTCAAGACTCCTAAATTTACACATCCGTGATTTGAGCCCTTGCGGCTATGATTTCCATTGAAAAGAACTTCCATTTATGATTAATTCATTCTGACAGGAGGACAAGAAATGAAAAGACAAAAGTCACTAGGCGGATTAGCGCTCAATTTTTTTATCTTCAGCATGGCGATAGGTGCGGTCATATTATTCACATCCTGCAATCCGGTTTCCCAAAACGCCGAGGCAAAACTTCGGATCGGCATTTCCTATTCACAAGAGCTCAACCCGGGACCACTGGACGGACGGATGCTTCTCATGATCTCCAACAATGAAAGCCGGGAGCCCCGTTTTCAGATCAGTTCCCGCAGCGAGGATGCGCAGCTCATTTTCGGCATCGACGTCGATGGCCTCAAACCCGGGGATCAGGCCGTTTTCGATGCCGGCGCTTTCGGGTTTCCGATGAAGAGCCTTTCCGAGCTTCCGCCCGGAGAATACATCGTCCAAGCTCTACTCCACAAGTACGAGACGTTTCATCGTTCCGACGGCCATGTGGTAAAACTCCCGATGGACAGG
>JAFGNQ010000386.1 GCA_016926925.1 Candidatus Aminicenantota bacterium | reverse complement strand
GGAGATGTGACGGTTATGGATTTTTTAACGACCAACTTCCGTTGCTGTGTTGTGAGAAATCCTGCCATGACAATCAATACCGCCAGCGGCAACAACCAGTGTCTTTTCATGGTTTCCTCCTTTTCGTCCTATTCAAAAAAAGGGCAATTAAACAAAATCGAACATGCCCGCTGCATGTCAAGGAATCTAAATCACCCTGCTCAGAATTCCCATAGATCGTATTTTATGGAAACATTATCATACGGAATGCGTTTAAGTCAATTAACAAAGATTGACCGTTACTGCTGCGTAAAGACTTCCTGTTTTATGATAAAGCGATTGAGATAGGGAAGAAATGCAAGCCGTAGTCCGTTTGAGCCGCTTGGGAAGGGTTCATAGGGTTCTTCGAATCAGGCAGACCGTGGTGCGTGATAAGAAGTATAGACTTTTGAATTGAAAGAGCGGCCTATTTTATGAATAATTCAGTTAGTCACAGTAGGAGGAATTCCATGAGAAAAATTTCCATCCGGCATCAGGCGCCGATACTTATAAGCTTAATCGTCAGCCTCTCTGCGTTTTCCTGCCAAAAAAAGGATGCGACTGCACAAGATCCGTGGGCCCATATCGAAGCGATGGCTCAATCCGTGACCATTTACCGGGATACGTTCGGGGTCCCTCATATCTATGGCCCTACGGACGCGAGTGTCGTTTTCGGCTATATGTATGCCCGCGCCGAGGACAGGTTTGATACTATCGAACGTTCCTATATCCGTGCCCTGGGGAGGTATGCCGAAGTCGTAGGGGAGGAGGGTTTTGCGGGAGACGTTTTTGCTCGTGCTGCAGAGATTGAAAAACTCTCCGTTAAGGAATATCAGGAGTCTCCTCTGGAAATTCGACGGCTCTGCGATGCAGCCTCCGACGCTCTGAATTACTATCTGAAGCAAAATCCCGGCAAAAAGCCGCTTTCGCTCAACTGGATAGAACCCTGGCATATACTTGCCTCCCTCCGGCTATTCAATACCAGTATTGTTGCCTACCAGGGGGTGAATGCCGAAGAACTTGCGAATTTTGTCTTTCCAAAAAGAGAAAATCCGGAAAGAGGCTCCAACATGTGGGCTATCGCTCCTTTGAAAAGCGCCAGTGGAAAAGCCATGCTCTTTCTCAATCCGCATATGGTGCTGGAGGTGCCCTATGAAGCCCACCTCCACAGCGAAGAAGGGTGGAACCTTTCCGGAATGGTCGGGTATGGGATAGGCGTAACTCCAGTGATGGGGCATAACGAATACCTCGGTTGGAGCCACACGGTCAACTTTCCCGATGTGGCCGACATCTACGAGGAAATCTTTGACGATCCGGAAAATCCGCTCGCTTATAGATACGGAGACGGATACCGGGAAGCATCGGAATGGACCGAGATTATCAAAGTCAAGACCGGAACCGGGATGGAAGAACGCAGCGCTACATTCAGAAAAACCCACCACGGTCCTGTCATAGGGGAGAAAGATGGAAAGCACCTGGCTCTCAGAATCGCAAAAATTGAAGAAGGGGGGCTCCTGGAACAGTGGTACCGAATGGGAAAGGCACGAAATTTGGAAGAATTCCGAAGTGCAATGTCCGGATGTGCCATGGTCTACCACAACACCATGTATGCCGACCAAAAAGGAAACATCTACTATATCTACAGCGGCGCGATTCCCCGACGCGATCCGGATTTTGACTGGACAAAGCCCGTTGACGGCAGCGACCCGGCCACTGAGTGGCAGGGCTACCATACGTTGGAAGAACTGCCACAGGTTCTCAATCCGGAAAGCGGCTGGATTCAAAATTGTAACTCAACGCCTTTCACCACAACGGAAGAAGGCAAGGGGAATCCTGCAGCGGAAGATTTCCCTGCGTACATGACAGCCATGGAGAGAGATACATCCCGAGCAAAGGTTTCCAGGCATATCCTATCCTCGAAGGACGTCTTTACCTTCGAGGAATGGCAGCGGTTGGCTTTCGATACGTACATAATCGAAGCCGAAGAAAAAATCAAAGAGCTGAAAAAAGAATGGAATCGATTCCGGAGAGCCAATTCCTCCTGGGATAACAAACTCAACCAAGTTTTTTCCGAGGTCTTCGGCTGGGATCGAAGATCTGCTGTCGGCTCGGTTCCAACAACTCTCTTTATTCTTTGGTATGAAAAGCTGTTTGTATTCCGGGATGAGACGAAAAAGGAGGAGAAGGCGGCCTTTCCCTACGTCAGCAGCATGCAGGAAGTGATCGAAGAATTGGAGAAGGACTTCGGGACCTGGAGAGTTACCTGGGGCGACATGAACCGGCTTCAGAGAAGAGAGCTCCTTTCAGAGGAAGCCTTCAGCGATGAAAAGGACAGCCTTCCCGTAGCCGGTGCCCCCGGAAGCTTGGGTCTGATTTTTAATTTTTATTCCCGCCGGGCGGAGGGGCAAAAACTGCGCTACGGGTTGTCTGGACACACATACGTGAGTGTGCTCCACTTTACAAATCCGATCGAGAGGAAATCGATCATCCCTTACGGACAGAGTTCGGAGCCCTCTTCCCGTCACTTCTTTGATCAGGCTCCTCTCTACGCCACAGGGCAGTTTAAGCCGGTTTGGTTCAATCTGGAGGAAATCGAGATCAACATGGAGCGATCCTACCACCCAGGACAATAGGTGTTGTCTCTGTTCCTGATATGTGATATATTACATACCAAAGAAGCGCTCATGAAGACGGAAGGAATCCTCAACCTCAAATCGTTGAAAGATCAAGTCTATGAGTACCTTCGAGATCAGCTGCAAAAAGGGGAGATCAGGCCGGGAGACGAGATCAACATGATGAAGACGAGCCTGAAACTGGGAGTCAGCCGAACTCCCCTCCGGGACGCCTTGTTTCAGCTCGAATCCGAGGATTTTGTGACCATCCTTCCCCGGCGTGGAGTCGTCGTCAAGCACCTTTCCATTCAAGATATCAAGAATTATTACGAGATTATCGGTTCCCTGGAAAGCATGGCTTTGCTGTCAGCGTGTCCGCTGATCAAAGGGTCCGATATCGAAAAGATGAGAGATTTGATTGAGGATATGACAGAGGCTTTAGCCAGTGATGATTTCAACGCATATTATAAAAAAAACTTAAAGTTTCACAATATGTTTCTCGACTTGTGCGGGAACAAGCACCTGATAAAAATAGTGAATAATTTGAAGAAAAGGCTGTATGATTTTCCCCGCAGGCAAGGCTTTGTCAAAGAATGGGAACTCGAATCCATCAAAGAGCACCGGGAGTTGCTTTGTCTTATAGAAGAGTCGAAATTTCAGGAGGCTGCCAGTTTCATGAGAGATGTTCACTGGTCTTATGCCGTGCAGGAAAAATTCGTAAAAAAATATTATCCTGATGCAGCCAGCAAACAATGAAATGAGAACACCGGATGGTTGAAGGAATCATTTTTGATATCAAACGCTATGCCCTTCACGATGGCCCTGGAATACGGACGACCGTATTTTTAAAAGGATGTCCTTTGAGGTGTCAGTGGTGCCACAATCCTGAGGGCATCAATCCTGAACCAGAGATCATGGTTCATGAGCAGAGGTGTGCCGATGTTTGCGATCTCTGTATTTCCGAGTGCCCTGAAAAAGCATTGACAAAAAAGAAAAAACGCATTTCCATAGACAGGAAGAAATGCAATGTCTGCGGTCGCTGTGCCGAAGCCTGTGTCTACGATGCCCTGCAAGTCGCAGGGAGAAGTGTCACGGTATACGATCTGGTTTCCGAAATAGAAAAGGATCGGATATTTTTTGATGCGTCCCGAGGCGGGGTGACTCTTTCGGGGGGAGAGCCTCTTGCACAGTTGCCTTTTGTAAAGGAATTGATCCGGGAAATCAAGTCGAAAGGAACTCATGTGACGATCGACACGTCGGGATATGTCCCCATCGATGATCTGCTGTCCATTCAGGGCAGGGTAGATCTGTTTCTGTTTGACCTGAAGATGATGGACACAGTGAAACACGAACACTACACAGGAGTTCCGAATGACTTGATTCTGAACAATCTCAAAATATTGTCGGAGAAAGGCCTTCCGGTCGAAATCAGAATACCTTTGATCGCCGGTGTCAACGATACTCTGTCAAACATCAGGAAAACGGCTGCATTTCTCCGGGAGTTGTCCGGAAAGCCAAAGATTTGTCTGTTGCCCTACCATAAGGGAGGATGCGCCAAGTATCTCCGGTTGCACTCTGTAAGCCCCGAGCCGGCGTTTGTGCCACCCTCGGGCAAACGTGTGGCGAAAATCAAAGAGGTTTTGTCCGATCAAGGATTTTCCGTCAAGGTGGGAGGATGAATATGAATGAAAGAATAAAAAATCTGAGATCTCAAAGCCTCAAGGCAAAGCCTTCCATCAGCCCGGAAAGAGCGAAGCTTATTACCGAATTTTACATGAGTCCTGTGGGTGATCAGGTATCTCCGCCTGTCAGGAGAGCGCTGTCATTCAAGTATATCTTGGAGAAAAAAAAGATCTGGATCGGCAAAGGAGAGTTGATTGTGGGCGAGAGGGGGCCCGCTCCCATGGCTACTCCGACTTATCCCGAGATTACGGCTCACAGTCTCAAAGATTTGGATGTCCTGAATTCGAGGAAGAAGACTTCCTTCAAAGTCGATTCCAAGACGAGAAAAATTTACAGGGAAGAGGTCCTTCCTTTTTGGAAGGGAAGATCCATCCGGGACCGCATTTTTAAAGAGATGTCCGAGGCGTGGAAAAACGCCTACGAAGCGGGCGTCTTTACGGAGTTCATGGAGCAGCGAGCTCCGGGACATACGGTTCTGGACGACAAAATTTATAAAAAAGGTTTTTTGGAGTTTAAAGAAGAGATTGATAGCCGAATCCAAGATTTGGATTTTCTGAATGATTCTGAAGCCTATTACAAAAGAGAAGAGTTGAAAGCCATGGGAATCTGTCTGGATGCTCTCATTGCCTATGCAGAACGCCATGCCCGGAAAGCGAAAGAACTGTCAGAAAAAGAAGAGAACAAGACACGGAAAAAAGAATTGAATGACATCGCCCGCATATGTAGGCATGTTCCTTCCCACGCTCCCCGTACCTTCCGGGAGGCTCTCCAGTATTACTGGTTTGTCCATTTAGGGGTGATCATCGAGCTCAACACCTGGGATTCTTTCAATCCGGGGCGACTGGATCAGCATCTCTATCCGTTTTTCAAGCGGGAGGTTGAAGAAGGCCGTCTTTCGACAGATGAGGCCAAGGAGCTCTTGCAGGCGTTTTGGATTAAGTTCAACAACCAGCCGGCGCCTCCCAAGGTGGGCGTCACGGCGGAGGAGAGCGGCACATATACGGATTTTGCGCTGATCAACACAGGGGGAGTCAGGCCGGATGGATCCGACGCCGTCAACGAAGTTTCGTTCCTCATTTTGGACGTGATCGAAGAAATGCGTCTGCTCCAACCGAGCTCCATGATTCAGATCAGCAAGAAATCTCCGGAAAGGTTTTTAAAGCGTGCGCTGAAGATTGTAAAGACAGGATTCGGACAGCCTTCAATTTTCAATACGGACGCCATCGTTCAAGAACTGGTGAGGCAGGGGAAGTCCATCGAGGATGCCCGGAACGGAGGGACGAGCGGCTGTGTGGAGGCCGGAGCCTTCGGCAAGGAAAACTACACTTTGACCGGATACTTCAATCTGACTAAAGTGTTCGAGATCACCATGAACAACGGGATCGATCCGAAGACCGGGAAAAAAATCGGATTGGAGACAGGAAATCCCGTCAAGTTTAAAACTTACCGTGAACTGCACGAGGCTTATAAACGGCAGATCAAGCATTTCGTTGACATAAAGATAGAGGGAAACAGCATTATCGAACGACTCTATGCCGAGTGCTTGCCTGCTCCTTTTCTCTCCCTTCTCATCGACGACTGTGTTGTCAAAGGCAAGGATTATCATGAAGGAGGCGCCCGGTACAACTCCACCTACATCCAGGGGGTCGGTATCGGCACCATGACCGATGTTCTTGCCTCAGTAAAATACAACGTTTTCGATCAAAAGTATGTCACGATGAAAGAGCTGCTCTCGGCGCTCGAGCACAACTTTCGCAGATATGAGAACCTCCGCCATAGATTTTTGAACAAAACACCTAAATACGGCAATGATGATGATTATGCGGACCAAATAATGACATCCATATTCAATGCTTACTACGATGCGGTCAATGGGCGGCCCAACACAAAAAACGGCCATTACCGAATCAACATGCTGCCGACAACAGTCCATGTCTATTTCGGCAGGATGGTGGGAGCGACTGCAGACGGCCGAAAAGATGGAGAGCCTCTCTCCGAAGGCGTCTCGCCCGTTCAGGGAGCGGACAGGCAAGGACCCACCGCCGTCATCAAATCCGTGGCCAAAATGGACCATGTGCGGACAGGGGGCACTCTATTGAATCAGAAATTCACTCCTCACCTCCTGGCCGATAAAGACGGTATCGATAAGCTGGCTTCGCTCATACGCTCCTACTTCAAACTGGACGGGCATCACATTCAGCTCAATGTCGTTTCCGGCGATACCCTGAGGGATGCCCAGCTT
>JAFGNQ010000385.1 GCA_016926925.1 Candidatus Aminicenantota bacterium | reverse complement strand
CGACGGCCGGATGTGGCGCTTTGAAGTGGATGACAATCTGGACGACCGTCTGAAATGGAAGGCCGGAGACCCGGATGATAACCTCGGTTCTCAGGAATTCCGCGCAAAAAAGGCCTTTATGTCCCGGCTGGTCGCTCTCATGCACGAAATGGGCGCCTATGAGCTGGCCCGACAGTATGAGTGGGGCACATGGAAGAGCCAGCCCAACTCACTCAAACGCACGGAGAGCGATTCCAACCCTACAGAAGGACTCGTGGGCGTTGACTTCCGGGCAGGACTGGCCCTTCACCTTTTCTTACCGATGAGCCCCGCGGATTTCAGGCTGATTCTCAGGGGAATCGCCCGTGGCAGCCTGGTCCAATTCGACAGAGGAGACATCGAGAAACTGCAAGGCTTCGTTGAAAGGAACAGTGCGGCTTTTTCGGATATGAAAGGGGCCTTGGAAGATCTCAAGGAAAGCGACAAAGCCTACCGGGAATCGCTTCTCGACATCCCTCACCATCATATCCGGCTTCTGACACAGCCCAAAATCTGGGCAGCTATCCTGAAAAGTCATATCCAGGCGTGGAGAATCAGAAACACCATCGATGACAAGACCGTCCAAAAACTATCCGATAGCAAGGCTCTGTCTTGGATATTCTACATACTCGGCATAATCCCATTTCTCGGCGGTTTCATCCGCAAACTTTGGGGAAACGCCGACTTCCGGCATCATTATTTTCAATGCTTCAGCCGGTTCGGCTATTTCCGGCGCGTGGGCCGGGCCCGCATCGCCGAAGCGCTTATCCGCTGGCACAGGGCGGGACGTATCGATGCACAACGGACCCACAGCCTGAGTCGGCATCCTCTGTTTTTTTTCGCTCAGCTGCCTTTAGCCATACTCCCTGCCGGAGTCCACCGCTTTTTGTCGGACCGGAGTTTTTTCCTCAAGTCTTTGGATAACATCTTTCTCCGGCCTTTCCGTCTTTACTTCAAGGCGGATGTCCGAGAGGCTTGGTTGAAAGAACTCATCTCTCATGGAGAGGAAAACGGTACCTTGACTTCACAGGAGGCCTCTCGGATTCATCACCAGATCAAGGAACCATTCATCCAAAAATATTTGAAAAGCCTAGCGGTACATGTCTGCACACTACCCGTGACACAAATCGTCTCCGTAATCGTGGCCATCATCTATGTAAGAATGCATCCGGAATTGTCATGGCAGGAGGCGTCGGTGCACGCGGGGCTCATTCTCGGGCTCTTCCAGGTCACTCCGATTTCTCCCGGATCTCTGGTTCGAGGACTGTATGTAACCTTCCTCGTCCTGAGAGAGCGCAACTTCAAGGACTACAGCATCGCCTTCTATCTCAGTTTCTTCAAATACATTGGCTACCTGGCTTTCCCCATCCAAATGGCATACAGGTACCCGGATCTGGCTCGATTCATGGCCGGGCACTGGGCTACCGGCGCGGTCCATATCGTCCCCGTTTTCGGAGAGAGGGGAGCTTTACTCGAGCATACGGTTTTCGATCTGTTCTACAATTATCCACTGACCATCCGCCGTCGTCTCAGAGAACGGCGGAAACTACGTGCTGCTATGAAACCGCGTTACCGTCATGTCTTCATGTGGACACTCTGCGGACTCATCTCTCTCTCTCTGATCGATGGAATTTTTTTTAAGCTGAAAGGAGTTATCCCTGTATTCGCAGACACATGGTGGGTAGCGATCTGGGTTCCCTTGGCGGCCGCTGCCTTCGTATCCCTCGGAGCAAAGGGCGCATCTCTCGCCAAAAGAGTTCTTGCCGGCGCTGCCTGCGGGGCATCGATCGGACTCCTCTATGCCATTTCCAATGCGGTCCTCGGACAGATATTCGGGCCTGAAGGCCAAGTGCTTTTGACTCTTTCCTTCCTGGGAAAGATCGCCGTTTCCGCTCTCTGGAAAGTGTTTATCTTCACGGTCCTGTCCTTCCTTTCGGCACTGGCCGTCGAAGCCCGGCCTCTCAAAACACGAAGACCGATTTTGTCAAGATGAGGATATGGGACGTCGCTCCTGACAGACTATGCCGGAAGCATCTCCTGGGTGAGCACCGTGAGCTCCATGCGTTATGGACCATCCTGACGCAAGGAAGGAAGGGTTACTCACACCACCCGGAGACCCTGCGCTGGAGGGGAAAGCTCAAGGCCCTCTTCAGGCGGCATCAAGCCCTCGCTAAAGAAATGGAGCGCCGCGGATACAAGCACAGGAGTCTCCTTGACCGGAGATTGGCCTCGGGCGCTTCGGCCCAGACCGAAACCCTGGAACCCGTGGAGATGCAGATGGAGCGCTTGAGAAACAAAAAATGCGGATGTCTGCTCCCTAAAAAGGATGATTCGGAATAGGAGATTGATGGGAACGAATCCCGATCCCGAAAATCAAGACTTTGCTTTGGCTATGCCCAATTCAGCAAGCTGCCTCTCCGAAACATCCGATGGAGAACCGGTCAACAAACAGAGGGAGCTGGTGGTTTTGGGAAAGGGAATAACCTCGCGGATCGATTCCTCTCCGGACAGGAGCATGACGATGCGGTCGAAGCCGAGGGCGATCCCCCCGTGAGGTGGTGCTCCATAGCGTAAGGCTTCCAAGAAAAACCCGAATTTTTTCTCGTACTCGTCAGGGCTCAAGCCCAGGATGGAGAAGACCTTTTTCTGGAGGTCGATATCGTGAATCCTGATCGATCCGCCTCCGATCTCGACACCGTTCAGAACCAGGTCATAAGCTTTGGCCCTCACCTGAAGAGGCTCTTCCTCCATGAGCGGGATATCCTCCGCAACCGGGGAGGTGAAGGGATGGTGCATGTAGACCAGCTGCCCCTGCTCCTCGCTCCGCTCGAAGAGAGGGAAATCCGTGACCCAGAGGAACCGGTATTCGTCCGGTTTTTTCTCCTGCCGGCGGATAAAATCCTCCCGGAGAGCCCCTAGGACACGAACGGCTGCATCCCCGTCATCCGCTATGATCAAGAGCAGTCCGCCCTTATTTCCCCCGGCAGCATCCCAGATAGACTGCAAATCTTCCTCGGACATCTTCAGAGAAGATTTGAATCCATCGGTCTCTTTAATCCAGAATATCCCTTTAGCTCCCAGATCCTTGGCCTTCCTATCGAGCTTATCGAGCTGGCTGCGGGAGTAGGCTCCGGCTCCCTCGATAACCAATCCTCGCAGGGCTCCTCCTTCGGATAGGACCTTTCGGATTACGGTCGATTCAATCCGGGATCCGGGCTCGGTCAAATCTCTGATCTCCATTCCGTAGCGAAGATCCGGTTTATCCGTGCCGTACTTGGCCATGCTCTCCCGATATGGAAGATGGGGAAAAGGAGCCTTGACCTCCACACCGATGAGAGAAAAAACCGCGGTTATCATCTCTTCAACCACGGCGAAGACATCCTCTTTGTTCACGAAACTCATTTCGATATCGATCTGAGTGAACTCGGGCTGCCGGTCCGCCCTCAAGTCCTCATCCCGAAAACAGCGCACGATTTGGAAATAGCGGTCAAAACCGGATACCATCAGGAGTTGCTTGAAGAGCTGCGGCGACTGGGGGAGGGCAAAAAACCGGCCCTTGTAGATGCGGCTGGGAACCAGATAATCCCGCGCTCCTTCAGGAGTGGACTTAGTGAGGAAAGGCGTCTCGATCTCGTAAAAGCCGCGGGCGCTCAAGGTGTTCCGGACGCACAGGGCGGCAAGATGCCTGAGCTTGAGGTTGCGCTGCATCGACGGCCTTCTCAGATCCAGGTACCTGTGCTTGAACCGGAGCTCTTCCTGAGCTTGCGGGGGGTCGGCAATAACAAAAGGAGGGACTTTCGAAGGGCTTAAAACCATCAGCTCTCCCGCCGCGACTTCCACTTCACCCGTAGGAAGCTGCCTGTTCTTCAAGGCCTCTTCACGCTCCCTCACCGTTCCTCTTACCGCCAGAACGTATTCCATCTTGACCTTCCCGGCTTCGGCCAGCAGGGCTTTATCCTCAGACGATACGACAATCTGAATCAGTCCTTCTCTGTCCCTGAGGTCGATGAATATCAGATGGCCGATATCTCTCTGCCTGTGAACCCAACCGAACAGTGTCACCTGCTGTCCGGCATGCCCCAGGCGGAGCTCCCCACAATAATGAGTTCTTTTCAAGTCGTTAACTTTTCCGGATTCCATTTTTTCCCCTTCTAGGTTCATTGTACATACGGAACCCCAGTTTTGCATAAGCAAGGCGAAATGAATCTAGTGGGATGAATGAAGCGAATTTGAAGATTTAGCCTTCCCGAGTTGTTCTTCGAGGAAACCCGGCGAAGCCGGGCGGCGAGGACTGTATGAGCACGAGACAAACAATATGTGGGATCGTTCCTGGAAAGCAAGGAACAATGAGGCAGGTGATAGAAGAACGAGCTTAGATTCGCAGCGACAACGCCGGCGAAGTAGAGCGAGCCACGGTCCGTTTGAGCCGCATGGTGGTTGGTGGGGGGGTCTTCGGCGAAAACGGACTGTGACGAGCTCGAATTGGAGGACACAATGGCGTCAAAAATCTGAACTGAGCTGAAACATCCTAATAGATTCATTTGCTTGTTATAACTGACTACTGATAAGTACGTTGAAATCCTTTCGCTTGCCGCTCTCCGATATCAGTCTGTATTCCGGATGATGGAGGTGATATTGTCGATCGTCATTTCTTTTTGCCCGCCCGTTTTCATGTCCTTCAGCTGGTAGCGCTCTTTCCTCAATTCCTCTTCACCAATGATCAAAACCCATGAAGCCCCCAATTTGTTTGCGCGGCTCATTTGATTTCCCAGGCTTCTCTCCCGGTACTCAATGAGACACTCCACATTCTCCTTCCTTAACTTACGGGCCAGCTGCATGCCTTTATTCTTTGCTTCTTCCCCTAGATAGGCCATGTAGAGAAACCGCGTTTCCACAGCCTTGTCCGGGACGACGGACAAGAAGCGTTCCATTCCCATGGCAAATCCGATGCCGCAGATGTCAGGGCCACCGAACTCCTTCATCATATAGTCGTAACGTCCGCCACCGAGAATCGCATCCTGCGCCCCCAGTTTGGAGGAGATGATCTCGAAGGTGGTCTTCGTATAGTAGTCCAATCCTCGAACCAAACGAGGCTCCATCCGAAAGGCGATTCCGTACAAATCCAGATAACCGCAAAATGCTTTGAAGTGTTCGGCACACTCTTCACAGAGATGATCGGTGATTTTCGGCAGACGATCGGCGATCCCGCGACATGATTCCACTTTGCAGTCAAAGATTCGCAGGGGATTGAGCACAACCTTCCTTTGACAGTCTTCGCACAATTCCTCCCGTACTTTCTCTGCCTGTTGCTTCAGCTTCCCGTGATAAGCGGGGCGGCACAAGTGACAACCTACGGAGTTAACCAACAGCTCCGTTTTGGTAACCTTGAGCCGTCTCAGCAGCGTGTCCGCCATCTCCACGATCTCGGCATCGATAGCCGGGTCCTTTTCCCCAAACACTTCGATATCGATCTGATGGAACTGTCGAAAACGCCCTTTTTGAGGCTTGTCGTAGCGGAACATGGGCCCTATGAAGTAGTATCTCATGGGCTGAGGTTTGAGGTGAAGGCTGTTGTCCATAATGGCACGAACGACGGAGGGAGTGTATTCAGGCCGCAAGGTGAGCGATCGGCCTCCTTTATCCATGAAGGTGTACATTTCCTTGGTGACCACATCCGTCGTCTCTCCGGTCCCCTTCTCGAAAAGCTCTGTCGCCTCGAATATGGGGGTCCTTATTTCTCTGTATCCGTAGAGTTCAAACAGGGATTTTGTTGCCGCTTCAACCCTTTGCCACTTCCTCGCCTCATCCGGCAGGATGTCTTTTGTCCCCTTGATGGCTGTAATCGTCTTTTTCGGCTCTTTCATTTCTCGACGAAAACTCCTATCTTCCTGAATTTCCGGTATCTCTGATTCAACCTTTCCTCGGCAGGCATCTGCTCCAATTTCTTCAAGATCGAGCTCAAGTGTCTGTCCACGTTCTTGATGGTCTGCTCGTGATCCATATGAGCTCCCCCCGGAGGCTCGGGTATGATCTTGTCGATGATACCCAATTCCAACAGGTCCGCAGCCAGAAATTTGAGATTTTGAGCTGCCTGGGGCACGGCGTTCTGGTCCTTCCACAGTATGGCCGCGCACCCTTCTGGGGATATAACGGAGTAGAAGGAATGCTCGAGCATCAGGATGGCGTCTCCGACGCCAATAGCCAAGGCCCCGCCGCTGCCTCCCTCTCCAATGACCACATTGACCACGGGCGTATTGAGCCTGGCGATCTCTTTTAAATTGTAAGCAATGGCTTCAGCCTGGCCGCGTTCCTCCGCCTGGATACCCGGGTAAGCGCCGGGCGTATCGATGAAAGACACGACAGGAAAGCCGAACTTCTCAGCCAGTTTCATCACCCGCAGGGCTTTTCTGTATCCATCGGGATTGGGTTGTCCAAAATTGCGGGCGATGCGCAACCGCGTCGTTCTCCCTTTCTGGTGCCCGATGAAAGCCACTGTCCGCTTCTTGTAAAAGCCAAATCCCGCGACGATGGCGGGATCATCCCCAGCCCTCCGGTCGCCGTGAAGTTCCATGAAGTCCTCAGTGAGAACGGACAAATAATCCAAAGTATAGGGACGCTGGGGATGTCGGGCGATCTGAACGACATGCAGCGGTGTCAACTGGGCCTTGAGTTTTTCCCATTCCTGCTCCATCTTTACCTTCAACTCCGCGATCTGGTCTTTTTTATCCCCGGCCTCACTCATCTCCAACAGGGCGATTTTTTCCTTGAGACCGACGATATTCTTCTCTAACTGGTAATAATCTTTATCCTTGACCATTGGATCACCTTGAATACGCGCCAAATTGCCCCGTCTATTCTAAAGGAGAGCCCTGATTATTGCAAGGAAGCCGATTGCCAT
>JAFGNQ010000384.1 GCA_016926925.1 Candidatus Aminicenantota bacterium | reverse complement strand
GCTGAATCACTTTCTTCGCTTTTCCTTCGGGAGAGTACATTTTGATTTCATAGTTCTCCGGATACCCGAAAAAAATACTGTCGTCTTTTGCAAGGACGTAGTTCACGCGCGGCTGAAAAGCCATTTTGCTCAACGCTTCGGCAAAAAACTCGGCAATAGAATTTTCGTCTCTTTTCGCAGGTATTCTGGATTCCTCGGGCAGCTTGAAAAATTCCTCTACGAGATGGAACTCATTATCAAAAAGACCATAGACAAACTCCCACTTCCTTACTTGATCACCCTGCAAAACTTCTGTATGCAAAGCAATGAAGAACCCTCTCGAATTCATTACAACCATTTCGAAAATGTCTGGAACCTTTATTCCTCTGAGGAAATCGCCTTCTCTTGTCAGAATTGAGATTCTTCGGTTGGCGATATCATTGAGATAGATGTTTCCGTCAACATCGAATCTGACTTCACTGATATTTTGGAACTCTCCCGGGCCCTGCCCCGGCCTGCCGATCGTCTTGAGAAATCGTCCCTCCCGGTCATACTTTTTAACAATTTTTTTATTCCAGTCTGTGACGTAAAAATTGCCATCATTGTCCGTGCTGAGAAAGATTTCTCTTCCGAACATGTAGTTCTCGTCGCCTTCTTCGACCCCGATCGACAGCTCCTCTTCAAATACAATTTTCATCTCGGGGTATAACGGCACCCTGGGATTTTTCACCGCAATCACGCCGTCCGCATCTTCGATCGCACCTTGCCAGGATGCTTTCCGCTTTTGACAGGCGTCCATGAGAAAAAAAACACAAATACACAAAATCCAAGCCGTTTGATTAAATCGGTATCTCACTGCTATATCATAGAGCCAATTGATTCCCGGATATTTTTTATTTTAACAGAGATTTTTCAAATTTCACAGATTCATAGAGAATACCAAGGATGAACGGTTATTCCTGATCGGACGGATGGCTTATCTCCACCATAGACAAGAGCTGCCGGGGCAGCGGGATCGCCTGATAAGTCACGCCAGTAAATGAGCGTATCGAAAAAATCTGTGACAATCGTTTGTCCGGATTTTACTTCAACCGGAATCCGTCGATTCCCCAGATCAATGATAATATCGACTTCATGTCCTGCTGAATCCCGCCAGAAGTAAAGACTTGGCTGCTCTCCTCTATGCACAAAGTTCTTGTGGAGTTCCGAGACCACAAAACTCTCAAATACGGAGCCTCTCTCTGCACGGTGGTTGAGGTCGCTGGGAGACTGGACCTGAAGAAGATAACACAGAAGCCCGGTATCCAAAAAATAAAGCTTTGGGCTCTTTATAAGGCGTTTACCGAAATTCTGATGATGCGGACGCAGGAGAGTAATAATAAAGCTAGCCTCAAGCACGGAAAGCCAACGCTTGGCGCTCGTATGAGAAATGCCACAGTCAGAGGCTAAGCCCGAAAGGTTGATGAGTTGCCCGTTCCAGCCCGCACAGAGACGAATGAACCGGCCGAATGAATCGAGGTCTCCGATATTGAGGATATTACGGACATCCCTCTCTATATAGGTCTGGTAGTAACTGGCCAACCAATCTCGCGGAGGAAGGCTTTTGTCATGGATCCGTGGATAAAAACCTGTAAAAAGGGTATCCAGTAAGGGTAGCTTTGGAGGTGAAGGCTTTTTTAATAAGGGCTTGCCTATGCTATCAAGTGAGATCGGCTTTCTTCCAAGAAGCTCGGCCAGAGAGAACGGGAGGAGATGGAGAACCCCGCACCTTCCGGCCAAAGATTGAGATATACTCTGTAAAAGAAGGAAATTCTGGGAGCCAGTCAATATGAATTGACCAGTATGATTAGAACGCTCGTCAACAATGCCCTGGATATAGGAAAAAAGATCGGGAGTCCTTTGAATTTCGTCAAAAATGACAGGACCACGGAACTGACCCAAGAATCCACGTGGATCCTCAAGAGCATAGCTTCGTTGATCTGGAAGCTCTAGCGAGACATATTCGTATCCTTTGAACACGGCTTTAACCAGAGTCGTTTTTCCCGATTGGCGCGGTCCGGTTACTGTGACAACTGGGAACCGTGCAGCAACACTTTTCAGCTTTTTCTCCAAGGTTCGCCTTATCATTATTACCTCTATTTATACTGATTGAATATTCAATGTTCAATTTACATGCGTCAAGTTGATTTGTCAAGTCGTATTGGTTATTCATTTCTCCCTCTACCGGTGCAATCTTAGCACGGTCAATGAATGAATTAAATGGGAGAATAATCCAATCTTAGAGAAGCTCATCGGGATTTTTTGACTTGATGTAGGCGGGGTGATAAGATTGCAGCCGGCTGCATACAAGGTCAATGTCCAAGACAAAAAGTTTTCTCATAAAGGCGGGAACGGTAGTTCTTGGACGCTCTGTTTCCAGGCAGGATATCCTCGTCAGTGGAGAAAAGATCGCTGCTGTCGGTGATTTGAATGATGATAAGGCCGACAGGGAAATCGATGCCGCAGATCTCCTCGTCCTTCCCGGTGCGGTCGACACTCATGTTCACTTCAACGATTATTTTATGAACACGGTGAGTGTTCATGACTTCGAGTCCGGAACAAGAGCCGCCGCCTTCGGAGGGGTGACCAGCATCGTCGATTTCGCCAACCAAAAACCGGGAGAATCGCTGCTCGATACCTTACGGAGCAAAAAGCAAGAAGCAGAAGGCAATGCCCTGGTGGACTGGGGCGTCCATCCTGTTATCACCAGCCTTTCATCCGACGTGCTTGACGAAATCCCTATCCTCATCCAAGAAGGCGCTCCCACGATCAAATGCTACATGACCTACCGCGAAGAAGGGCTCATGATGGGTTACGACGATCTCACGCTCATCCTCAAAAGGTTGAAAGATTCCGGCGGAATGCTGATGCTGCACGCTGAAGATAACGACATCATCGAGACAAATATCCGGCAGATGATCGAAGAGGGAAAAACGCAATCCATCAACCACGCAAGAAGCAGGCCGATCGAGGCCGAGAACAGGGCCATCCGGAAGTGTATCCGATTGGCCGAAGAAACGGGCGGCCGCATTTTCATTGTTCATATGTCATCCGCTGAAGGTATGGAAGCTGTGGGCAGAGCACGGGCAGAGGGGCGTGACATCCTGGCCGAAACCTGCACACACTATCTCATATTTACCGAGAAAATGCTCGAGCGTGATGACGGCATCAAATGGATCTGTTCGCCTCCCCTCAGAGATGAAAAAAACCAGGCGCTGCTTTGGCAAGGTATCAGGGACGGCCGCATATCCATGGTAACCTCAGACGATGCCGCTTACTCCTGGGAGGCAAAACTCTTGGGAAAAGAGCGGTTCGATAGATGCCCCAACGGCATCCCGGGCATAGAGCCCCGTCTCTACCTCCTCTACTCCGAAGGCGTGGCCAAGGGGCGCATTTCCCTTCCCAGATTGGTGGAGCTCACGGCCACGGTTCCGGCTGTCCTTTTCGGTCTTGCCCCGCAAAAGGGGACTCTTTTTCCAGGCAGCGACGCCGACATCGTGCTTTTCGATCCGCAGAAAAAATGGGTAATGAACCGCAACAGCCTGCACATGGCCGCAGATTGGTCGGCTTACGAAGGCATGGAAATTACCGGAAAAATCGTCAAAGTCTTTTCGAGAGGACAACTTATTATCGACAACGATGAATGCCCGGCCTCAAAGGGCAGAGGCCGCTATCTTCATCGCAACCTGGATCCCAATGTCAGGACTTATCTGTAATTGCGATAAAAAAAGATGAGGGAATGGCGTAAAAAAACCGACTGGAGCGAAAACATTCCAGAGTACTTCCCTATTATTTGTCCACACAATATAGAAGAGAACCGACAACTCTCACGGATGGAAGGAAGCCCATGAAGAAGGATCTCGATACCCGGCTTTATTCGGGAAAATCTCCGGAAGAGGTGGCCGAAGATCTCAATCCCCTGGTCGATTTTCAGAATGAGGGCTTGGAGCTCTCTAAAATAAAAAAAATGATCAAAGAGTGCTTAGTCCCTCACCTCATGAGATATGACCTGCCCCGATTCCAGTCCATGTTCAATGC
>JAFGNQ010000383.1 GCA_016926925.1 Candidatus Aminicenantota bacterium | reverse complement strand
CCTGAATCATTCATAAAAAATGTCGATTTTTTTATTCTCTAGAACTTTTAATCATATTATCGACATTTTTTACCTTACAGGCGAGCCGATCTTGCCGCATCGGCTGCGTCGCAATCCGGGTTAGGTTAGGTCGGCTCGCGGTAGTTCATTCTGTTCGAGGGCACTTTAACATAGGCGCCCTCCTCAGTCAATTGGATGCTGCCTCCTGTCATGGCTATAGGTCCACCGCTGCTTTTAATCGCCGGTTTTTATGGTGATCTGGTGTGCCATGGAAAATGTGATATTTGACTAACTTCTCTAAATTCATTATTTTATAAGCAATCGTTGTTGAATAGGGTAGGGAAAATTGATGGAGTGCCCGAAGTGTCACTTTGACAATCCGGATAACACCAAATTTTGCGGTTATTGCGCAACTCCGCTCCTGAGTTCTGATGAAACCATGGAAGTCCGGACGGAGACCGTGATCCCTTCCATTCCTGATTGGAAAACCGGCAGTACCTTAGCCCAAAGATATGAAATCATAGAAGAGCTGGGAAAAGGGGGCATGGGGAAGGTTTACAAGGCCTTCGACCGGGAGATTAACGAAAAAATCGCTCTGAAAATCATACGGCCCGAAATCGCAGCTAACAAGAATATCATTGCCCGATTCCGTAATGAGCTTAGGATAGCCCGGAAAATTTCACATAGAAACGTCTGCCGCATGTTCGACCTGGGAAAGGACGGAGAAACAAAATATATCACTATGGAGCTTGTCTCAGGAGAAGATCTAAAAAAAACCATACGCAGAATGGGGCCGTTTACCATCCGAAAGACTCTGTTCATATCCAAGCAAATCTGCCACGGACTGTCGGAGGCCCACCAGCTGGGAGTCGTACACCGCGATTTGAAACCCCACAATATCATGATCGATAAGGAAGGCAACGTCCGCATCATGGATTTTGGGATCGCGCTTTCACGTGAGGCGAGCGGGATAACGGATTCAGGAGTTCTGGTCGGCACTCCCCAATATATGTCTCCGGAACAGGTAGAGGGAAAGGAAACGGACCATCGCACCGATATCTACTCTCTTGGTGTTATCCTGTTTGAGATGGTCACAGGTCAGGTTCCCTTCGATGGAGAGACGACGCTCAACATTGCCTTCAAGCATAAAACTGAGTTGCCGCGTGATCCCAAAGGGCTCAACGTTCAAATCCCGGATGAGTTCAGCCGTCTGATATTGAAATGTTTGGAGAAAGATCCGAATAAAAGATATCAATCCGTGGAGGAGCTCTGCTCCGATCTCATGACGATCGAACAAGAAATTCCCACCTCTCATTCGGAGATCTCTCACAGTATGGTGAAATCGAGATTTCCGGTATTGCGCTCTCTTCTGTCTCGATCCGGTTTGAGCATCGTGTCCGTTCTGTTGATGCTTTCAGGAAGTTATTTCATATACACCCAATTTTTCAAGAAAGAAAGCCCGGATGCCGGTCCAATCAGGGCTGTGAAACAATTTAATACGTTAGTCGTGCTTCCCTTTAAAGACCTAAGCCCGCAAAAGGAAGAGGATCCGATATCTCTCATCGTGACGGATGCTTTGATCGTCAACCTTCATGTTTTCAAAGGATTGAGAGTACTGGGCACGACAACTGCTCTGGCTTATCAGGACTCAAAAAAGGATGTTCACACCATTGGCAGGGAACTCAATGCAGATCTGGTTCTGGGAGGGACGATTTTGAGGAGTGAAGGTTTGATGCGGATAAACGCCCAACTCTGCAGTGTCGAAGATCAGTCTGTAATTTGGGCAAAAACTTTTGAAAATAAGCAACAGGACTTTCAGAAAATTCAAGATGTCATCACGTTGGATATAGCCCAGGCTATCGGAATCTCCGGAGCAGAAGAAGTATACCGTTCTCATGGAAAAGAAGTGTCGTCAATCCTCCTTTCCGATAAAAATTATAATCGGGGTCGTCATTTCGAAATTAGCTATCATTATTCCGGAGATCCCCAAGATTTTGAGAAGTGCGTGGAAAATTATTTAAAGGTCGTTGAGGCAAACCCCAATGATGCTCATACATTTTGGAGATTGGGGAATGTACACGAAAATCGTTTCAATGATGACAGAACGAATAAAAAATGTCTCGATTTGATGTTTGCCTATTACCAGAAAGCCTACGACTTAGATCCCCACTCTGCAGAAACGAATGTCGGCCTAGGGTGGTCGTATTTTTACAAAGAAAACAACGACAAAGCCTATCGATATTTTCAAACGGCCCATGACTTAGATCCCAAAAATGCGGAACTTAATTTTTATATTGGTTCCTTTTTTAGGAGTATCGGCTTGTACGAACAGGCCGTCGTCTATTATTCCACAGGTTTTGAACTGGACCCCATGCCTTTCTTTTTTTCCCTTTGGAATGACCTTCGGGCAGATTGTATCAGTTCGTTAGGCAGGTTTGAAGAAGCGGCCGCGCTTGTACAGACCGCATTAAAGATCCAACCTGATAGAGATCTGTATCTTAATTATGCCTGGCAGCTCCTGATGATGCACAAAATGGAGGATGCGGGAGTTTTCATTTCTCTTGCCGAAAAGTTGGATCCCGATTCACGATATATGAGATATCATAAGGCCTGGCTTTTTGCTGCCCAGGGAGACAAAGCGGAGGCGCTCCGTTTGATTGAGGGAGAGGAACAGACATTTCGGTATCTCATTACCAACACCTATTCGGCTCTGGACATGAAAAATGAGGCTGTTGCCAACATAAAAAAGGGAATCGATGTAGCATTTGACCGAGTCGGGATGTATTTCTATTCCTATCCTTTTTTGGTTAGCAATATTTACTATGATAATTTGCGGAATGATCCGCGCTTCCAGAAAATCCTGCAAGCGGAAAAAAAGAAGTATGAAGAAAAGATGGCGAAGTATAAGGTTTTTTAGCAAAAGCTTCCCTTCACTCTTGAATTATTACTGAGAAAGTAGCCTCGTAACTTCTTTGATTGCAACAAATCAACTGTTTTTATGGTTCGCGAGTGCGTAAGCTCATGTTAAATTCTTAAAAATGCCGGTTCAAATAAGACCCTGTCAAGTCATTTAAAAATCTAACCGTAGCACCTATCATCTTGTCATTTAAAATCTAACCATGGTTAAT
>JAFGNQ010000382.1 GCA_016926925.1 Candidatus Aminicenantota bacterium | reverse complement strand
GAAAAATGTACCCGCGTGAAAGGGATCGAGCAGAAATTTGATGGGCCTGTATTCAACGAGTTTGTGCTGGAATTCAACAAACCATATAAGGATGTTGCCCTATCCCTAAAAAAAGCCGGCATTCTCGGGGGGCTGGGTTTGGCTCCGGACTATCCTGAAATCGGAAACTGTGCTCTTTTTTGTGTGACGGATAAACATTCCAAGGAGGAGATCGAGAGACTGGCCGATGCCCTGGACACGGCTATGTAGAGGTCGTTCCTCTGACATTCCTGCGGCTTTTGTAAAGATTGGAGATATAAAACTATGACTGGCGGAAAATCAACTGCCTTGCCCGGTGTATTTTTCGCACAGTGTGAAGACAGGGTGATGAGATGATACGCGAACCTTTGATTTTTGATTTGAGTGATAAGGGAAAGAGAGCCTTTCGAGTGCCCGAGCTCGATGTCCCGGTGAAAAAAGATGTTCTCCAAGGCATCCCGATGCGAAGGGATATCGAAGGATTTCCACAAGTCTCCGAGATCGAGATCGTGCGTCATTTTACCCGGCTCTCCCGCACAAATTATTGCATTGATATCGGATTCTACCCCCTGGGATCGTGCACAATGAAGTACAATCCAAAAATCAATGAAAAAATTGCGGGCTTGGCAGGATTTGCCGGTTCTCACCCTTCAGCACCTGAAGATGCCGTTCAGGGAAACCTCAGGCTCCTCAAAACATTGGAGATCTTACTGACCGAGATCACGGGGATGGATGTGCTGACACTGCAGCCTACCGCGGGAGCTCAGGGGGAGCTTGTCGGAATGCTGCTCATTCGAGCCTGCCATTCAGAAAGGGGAAATCCCCGCAAAACAGTTCTTATCCCTGATTCGGCTCATGGCACCAACCCTTCCAGTGCTCACATCTGCGGCTACAGCGTTAGGGAGATAAAGTCGAATGATGCGGGAACGGTCGAGTTGGCGGATTTGGACAAAGCTATGAATGAAGATGTGGCGGCTCTCATGATTACCAATCCCAACACCCTCGGTGTGTTCGAGCCTGATATCCAGCATATCTGTGAAATCGTCCATTCAAAAGGTGGCTTTGTGTACATGGACGGAGCCAACATGAATGCCCTTGTCGGCAAATGCCGGCCAGGAGATATGGGAGTCGATGTCATCCATCTCAACCTTCACAAGACTTTTTCAACTCCCCACGGCGGAGGTGGGCCTGGATCCGGTCCTGTGGCGGTGAAAAAGGTTCTTGAACCTTATCTTCCTGTTCCTGTCATCGAGGAGATGGATGGAACCTACTGCTTCAATTACAACCGCCCGTTAAGCATAGGCAAAGTGAGGAGCTTTTATGGGAATTTCCTTGTCGCCGTCAGAGCCCTGGCTTATATTCTTTCCCTGGGGCCAAGCGGCTTGAGGGAAGTGGCGGAAATGGCTGTGTTGAACTCCAATTACATTAGGAAGAGTCTTGAAAATGCCTATCACCTCAAATACAAGACCTCCACACTCCATGAGTGCGTGTTTTCGGATAAATACCAGCGGGAATATGGCGTTAAGAACATCGACATCGCCAAAAGACTAATAGACTACGGAGTTCATCCGCCGACCATGTCTTTTCCGCTCATCGTCCAAGGAGCGCTGATGGTCGAACCCACGGAAACCGAGAGCAAGCGAGACCTCGACCTTTTCATCCAGGCCATGGAGTCCATCGCTCTGGAGGCAAAAAAGAATCCTGACTTGCTCAAAAATGCGCCTCACAGCTCTTATGTCCGAAGGCTGGACGAGACACAAGCGGCTCGGAATCCCATCCTCAGGTGGATGCCCGAGAGTGGTGGCGACTCAGAGAAGGATGAACGACCGAAATAAATTGATTTATCAAGAGATGATGGAATGTCCATTCAAGAGTTGATCTTAGGCCTTCAGCGGTTTTGGGCTGATCATGGGTGTTATCTGGCGCAAACTTATGATATCGAAGTCGGTGCAGGCACTATGACCCCCGACACTTTCTTCCGGGTTTTGGATAAAAGACCTTGGAGGGTCGCTTATGTCCAGCCGTCACGGCGGCCTGCGGACGGCCGATTCGGCGAGAATCCTCACAGGGTGCAGAAGCACTTTCAGTATCAAGTCATCATCAAACCTTCCCCGGCCGATATTCAGAGTGTTTATCTCAAGAGTCTGACGTCTTTAGGTATCGACCTCAAAGACCATGATATCCGTTTCGATGAAGACAATTGGGAATCCCCGACCATCGGTGCTTGGGGTGTAGGTTGGCAGGTTCTTCTCGATGGACTGGAAATAACGCAGTTTACGTATTTCCAACAATCAGGCGGAATCGACCTCTTTCCGGTTCCTGTCGAGATCACCTACGGACTGGAAAGGCTCGAGATGTTTCTTGAAGGAAAAGATAACATCTATGACCTCGATTGGTCGGATGATGTCAGCTATGGAGACTTGAGGCACCTGGAGGAGGTGGAATTTTCGGCCTACAACTTCAACCAAGCGGATGTCAAGTTACTGCACAAATCCTTCAATATGCACATCAAAGAGGGGCAGCGACTGATCAATGAAAATCTCCTTCTTCCTGCATATGATAACTGTTTGAAATGCTCCCATACCTTCAACCTCCTAGATTCGAGGGGGGCTATCAGCGTGACAGAACGGGTTAATATGATTTCTCAGATCAGAGTGCTTGTGAATCAGATCGCTCAAAAATACATCTCTACGGAGGCACCTGTCTGATGGAATTTCTTTTGGAAATCAATACCGAGGAAATGCCTGCTGCACATATCAAGGCGGCACTGCAGCAGTTGTCCCAGAAAATCGGGGAAGGGCTTGCGGCCTCGAACGTATCCTCTTCCCAGATTAAGACCTACGGAACGTCTCGGAGGCTGGTCGTCGTTGGCAGTTTTGCACAGGAACAAAAAGACCGTGTTGAGGATATCATCGGACCTCCCAAAACCGTTGCCTTCAATGAGGATGGAGATCCTACCCCTGCTGCCTTTGGTTTTGCGAAAAAAAATGGAGTAAGCATCCAAAATCTGGTTGTGATAAAAACAGGAAAAGGGGATTATATGGGGGTTCGCAAAATTGTAAAGGGGATGCCGACTCAAGATATTCTTGTACGGCTTCTTCCGCATGCCATCTCCTCTCTTACCTTTCCTAAAATGATGCGATGGGGAGAAAATACCCTGCGGTTTTCCCGCCCCATCAAGACGATATTTTGTATGTTCGCCGAGAAACCCCTGATCTTTTCTTTAGGGGGCATTTCATCCTGCGCATATACTACCGGACACAAAATCTTTTCTCCTTCCCGAATCACGGCGAAAAATTTCTCCGAGTACCGGAAGATGCTGGCGAATTCCTATGTCCTTGTGGATCAAGATAACCGGAAGCAGGCCATTCTCAAGCAGATCGATGATAAATTAGCTCCTTTGGATGCCCAAGTTCTTCCGGATATGCAGCTTCTGGAGAAACTCACTTATGATGTGGAATTTCCCTATGTCTTTGTAGGGCAGTTCCCGGATGAATACTTGAAATTGCCTATCGAAGTTTTGAGCACGGCCATGCGTGAGGGACAAAATCTCTTTTCGGTGGTCAAAGGGAAAAAGCAATTGCCCTATTTCGTCGGAGTCGCCGATGTTCCGGAAGACAAAAAAACACTGATACAAAAAGGGAATGAAAGAGTTCTCAAAGCACGTCTGGAGGATGCCAAATTTTTCTGGGAGCAAGATTTGAAGGTTAAACTCAGCCGGAGGTTCAATGATCTGGAGCATGTTGTCTACCAGGAAAAATTGGGCAGCTATAAGGATAAAGCGCAGCGGTTGAAGCGGGTTGTCGCTTATTTATCGAACAGGCTGGATGAAAAAAAACAAAAAAAGCAGGCTGTCGAAGCGGCTGAATTGTGCAAGGTGGATCTCCTCACGGATATGGTTAGGGAATTTTCCTCTCTTCAGGGAAGAATGGGCGGTCTTTATGTGAAGGAAGCCGGCTATCCTGCTGAAATCTGGAAGGCGGTCTACGAACACTACCAGCCCATGAGTATGGAAGACGACATCCCCTCAAGTTTCAATGGGGCGCTGCTCTCTATAGCGGACAAACTTGACTCCATTGTGGGCGCTATGGGCATGGGTGTAGAAGTCTCCGGGTCGAAAGATCCCTTCGGGCTTCGTCGAAATGCTCAGGGGGTTTGCCGGATCATCCTTGAAAAAAAACTCAGTTTTTCTTTTTTCCGCTTGCTGGACAAAGTCCTTCAAAGCTTTGGCGAAATCTTTGTAGAATCAAAGGTAGGGATAAAAAATCAATGTGTGGAATTTTTCCGGGGAAGGCTGCAGTATATTTTCGAAAACCAGGGGTTTCGTTACGATCTTGTTAATGCGGCCATTGCTCCGGGTATCGAAAATATATACTTCGCCGGATTAAGGCTCAACGCCCTGGACAATCTCAAAGAGAGCGCGCAGTTCGAGCCAATGATTCTTATTGCAAAACGGGTAAACAACATTCTGCGCGAACAGCCGCCGTACAGAATCAATTCTGCTTTCTTTCATGAAAAGCAGGAACGAGAGCTGTACACGACATTTTCCATCATCCGGGACAACGTTCAATCCATGATTTCCGGCGGAAATTTCGCGAACGCACAGAGAATGTTGTTTCGCATCAAATCCTCGATCCACAGCTTTTTTGATCACGTTCTTGTTATGGATAAAGACCGAAGAATCAGACGGAATAGACTCGCTCTCCTGCAGGCTATTCAGCGACTCCTGATGCAGATTGCCGACTATTCGCAGATTGTCATTGACTAAAGCACGCGTACTCGATCCTTTTTATTCGGAGTCGATTTCAAAATCCCCTTTTTCCGATGAATCTTGATCCTCCAGGGCAGAAGGGGCGAACTTTTGTTCGAGCGCGATAATTTTTACGAGAGCGCCGGGGTAGTTTTGTCCTTTTTTTTCACCGTAAGGGCTGAATTGAACTCCGACTTGGAATTTGTAGCTTTTCCCTGCATTGGAAGCAACCCACTTTACCTGGCCTTTCATCTCGAAAGGGACGCGTTCTCCAGGCAAAGATATATGCATTATGATAGAGGTATTCATATTGAGGTTTTCCTGTGTGAGGAAGCGGAGGCCGCCGCGGCTGATGTCCAATACAGGGCAGAACTCTTCGCTCTGTTTTGAGTCGGCGATAAAGGGCCTGTCTTTCTTATAGTTAAGGGTGGCTCCTGGAATCTCAAACCGGATGCATGTTCTTCGTTCGATACCCTTGTAATCCATTAAGTCCTCCTAATGTGCGGTTCTTAAGATTCCCTGCTCACTTTCCTGAATAGCATATATCAAAATCCAAATAAATGTCAAAAAAAATCTCTTCGAGAAAAAACGCTCTTGCAGCCGCAAAAGAGGGACCTGCGCTGTTAGATTTTGCGTCAACTATTTTGTCGGAGATCATGAGGAACGAACGACATATATTTTCGGCAATATCTTCAAATTCGCTTCATGCAATCCACCGGATCCGCTCTTGTTGCAATGGGAAATAAAACTTCAAATAGTATTTTACCCGATTTGGGAGTAAGACTTGGGCTGCGTCAGCCAGGCTTTTACTGATTGGCTCAGGTTGTTATTCGATTATCGGAGAGTTCCTTCGTAGCAAGCTGTGACCTGTCTTTTGCGGACATCCTGCGGTGTGTAGGACGGCAGCAGAACCGGAACGATTCTGTCCGTCTTGATATGGGCATCCTTCAGCTCTTTCTCGTATTTGTCGATGTGCTCCAGAGACAGTTTTCCGAGCTTGACTTTCTTTATGTAGTCGGCGGCGGATTGGCCCGCTCTGCGTCCGAAAACGTTGTAATCGAGCACGGAATTGCCCATGAGCCGATTTCGTCCGTGCACGCCTCCCGAGGCTTCACCGGCGACGTAAAGGCCGCGGATATTTGTCTCGGCTTTATTGTTGATTTCGATCCCTCCGTTCTGGTAGTGGAGAGAAGGATAGACGAGCATCGGCTCTTTCGTTATATCTATGTTGTAGTGAATGAATTGGCGGTGCATGGCCGGAAACTGTTTGTTGATATAGCCTTCCCCCTGCAGCATTTCAATAAGGGGTGAGTCGAGCCAGACGCCCATGCGTCCGCTCGGGGTTCGGATACCGTTATGCCGCTCGAGGCATTCCCGGATGAAGGCGGAGCTTTCGACATCTCTCGGTTCTCTAGGAAAAACGAAGAGATCGCCTTTTTTGTTGAGCGGTTGTCCTCCCGCTCCTCTGATTTTTTCCGTTATGAGAAACCCGGCAATTTGCTCGGGAAATACGGAACCGGTTGGGTGGTACTGGACCGAATCCATATACATGAGCTTTGCACCGGCCTTGTAGGCCATAACGAGGCCGTCGCCGGTCGCTCCGTAGTGATTCGTCGTATCGAAACCGCGAATGTGAAGGCGGCCGTATCCGCCGGTCGCAATGATCGTGGACTTCGCTTTCACGGTAAAATACTCTTCGGTTTCGAGGTTGTAGAGGACACCTCCGGCACATTGCCCTTTACTGTCCATAATGAGCTCGACGACGGGCATGAACTCGAGGATGGTGACCATGTCCGGATGGTTCCGAACCTCGTCCATAAGAGTCCTCAAGATTATTGCGCCCGTGTAATCGCGACAGGAGTGCATTCTTTTGCGCGAGGTGCCGCCGCCGTGCAGGACCTGCATGGTCCCGTCGTCGTATTTATCCCAAACAACGCCCAAGTCTTCCAGCCATTTGACGACTTCAGGTCCATCTTCGGTCAGAGCACGGGCCAAATCCGGTTTGTTGTCAAAGTGACCTCCGCCGAGGACGTCAAGATAATGCCTGGTGGGAGGATCCTGGGGTGTGACTGCGGCCTGCATTCCCCCCTGAGACATCATCGAGTTTGCATCGCCCAGCCGCAGTTTTGTGGAAATGATGGATTTCACTCCCAATTGCTGGGCTGTTATGGCAGCTGCGCAGCCTGCGCCGCCGCCCCCGATGATCAAAAGATCCGTTTCGTAATCGGGTTTTGTAAGATCGAAGAGATCCGGCCTGATCCTGGAGTGAGCCTCCAATATATCCGCCACTTCCGTTGTGATCAGCTCGCCCTTGTTAGGACCTATCCGGATTTTTTTTCGTGATTCTTTTTTATAGTCAGGGTGGAATTTGTTGAGAACATCATCCCTCTCTTCAGCCGACATGGGAGGGAAGACTGGCTTCCCTGACTTGGCCAGCTCGAATCTTTTGTTTCGAGATTGGGTGACTTTGTTCAGTGATTCATTCATATACTCGGGATACATCGGACACTCCTTTGCACACGTAAAACGTCAAACGTGAAGCGTTAGTAGTCAAGGTTATATGGTTTCCTTGCATGGATTTATAGTGTTACTCAAGATCTCGTTCATAGTATATTTTTTTGAGGTCTTCCTTTTTCATTTTCATCATCTTTTTGTATTCGGGGTCGAACTTATTCTTTTTCACTTCTTTGATTCTTTTTTCCAATTCTTTGCTCTTTTTGGAAAGGTATTTGCCGTAAAGCCTTTTCCCTAGGAGACCAACGTTATACTGCACGATTTCAGCCGGGCAGCGGATGGCGCACATGCCACAGCAGATACAGTCGAAAGAAAGATCCATCAGTGCTTCAATATCACCCCGCTTGGCGGCTTGTATGTAGTCCATGACTTCCAGGTCCTGGGGGCAGGCTTTGGTGCAGGTGTTGCAGGCGACACAGCGGAAGACCTCCGGGTACAATTTCTGAATCGTAGCCACGTTCGGTTCGATCTTATCGAGGTCGTAAATGGCCTTTTGTCCCGGAATTGCCGGAAGCTGGGAGAGCCACATCCCTTCCTGAACCAAGGTGGTGCATGCCAGTCCTGTGTAGATCTTGTAATCTCCGGGCAATCTGTAGACTGTCGCACAGGCTCCGCAAAATCCCTCGCGGCAACCGGCTCCACGTTTGAGCTGGTAGCCGGCGTACTCGATGGCTCCCATGATGGTTGCGTCTGCGGGGACTTTATGCGCTTTTCCCATGATGTAGACGGTAGCTTTTTTTTCCTCAGGAGTCTTTATGGTGGTCTTGGCCTTTTTTATCTTTGTCACCTTCTTCTTAACTGTTTTCTTTGTTGCCATCGTGGTCTCTCCTTATTAATATTCTTGAGGCAATTCCTTGAGTTCGGCCCAGGAATAAACAGGGCCGTCTTTACAAACATAATGCATACCGATGTTGCATCTTCCGCATATGCCGATGCCGCATTTCATTTTATTTTCAACGGTTGTGAAAATCTGGTCATCTTTGAAGCCTAAACTTCCAAGGGCTTGGATGACGAATTTGATCATGATGGGCGGGCCGCATGTGATGGCTATCGCATTTTTGGAGGAAGGCTTTTTGTCTGTAACGTTTTGAGGGACAAATCCGACGAATTCATTCCAGCCCTCTTCTTCCACGTCGACGGAAAGGTGGACCGGCATGTCCTTGCGGAGCTCCTCCACCTCTTCTTTAAAAACAATATCCTTCGATGTACGTGCTCCGTAAACCAGCATGATTTTTCCGTAGTCGTCTTTTTGTTTCAGGGCTGTTTGGAGAACCGACCAAATGGGTGCGAGGCCGATTCCCCCCCCGATGAAGATGAGGTTTTTGCCCTTCCAGTCTTCGATCGGGAAGCCGTTTCCATAAGGCCCTCTGATCCCGATAATGTCGTCGATTTTCATTTCATGAAGAGCTGTGGTAACCCTTCCCGTTTTGAGAATGCTGAACTGGAGATAGTCCTTTATCAGAGGAGTAGAGGAAATGGAAATCATCGATTCTCCTTTTCCAAATACCGAAATCATGGCGCACTGGCCGCATCGGAAGGAAAAATCGACGTCAGTGAGAAACTGGGTCCTGAATGTTTTGATGGGCCGCGCCCCGCTGACTTCTTCCTTGATGGAAATGATCTTAGAAAGCTTTGGAATGTAGACGTTGCTATCCATAGTCTCTCACCTTATTCAGAACTTCTATGATATCTATTCCCACGGGGCACTTGGATACACATCGGCCGCAGCCGGTGCACTGATATTCTTTATAGCGCTCCACGAAATAGTGATATTTGTGCTGGATTCGCTGCCGCAACCTGGAAGCTTTGTCCGGTCTGGGATTGTGGCCGGAAGAGTGCATGGTGAAGTCCGGGAATTGACAGTTATCCCAGGTTCTGATCCTGACTCCTCTGGTTGGGGATACGGATGTCACCTCGTCCGAGATGTCGAAACAATGACAGGTCGGGCAAAGAAAGGTACAGATGCCGCACCTGAGGCAGCTCATCGCTTCCTCATCCCAGAATGGAGATTCAAACATTTCTTTGAGTTTCGGTGGAATTTTATCCGTTTGCTTGATCTCTCTCGTGATCTTTTTTTCAGATTCAGAGTGGATCTTTTTGAGTTCCTTCTTATCTTTGTCCTTAGGTTCGGTGAACAGCTCTTTGCCCCCGGCTTTGACGAGATTTTCTCCGGATTTCGACAGAATTTCCAGATAATAGCGATCTCCCATGTCCGTCATCAGGATATCGAAGCCCGCTTTAGAGTGAGGCGACCCGTTGACAGATGTACAAAAGCAGTTGGGGGAGGGGGGGGTGTTGCAGGCGAGTCCGACGAGCGCAGTCTGGTTCCTTCTCTTTTGGTAATAGGTATCCTTGATGTCTCCGAGAAAGACCTTATCCGTCAATGTCAAAGCTTTGGCGTCGCAGGGCCTGACGCCGAAGATGATCGCGGGGGTTTTTTCCGGCGTGATTTCCTTGATTTCGGG
>JAFGNQ010000063.1 GCA_016926925.1 Candidatus Aminicenantota bacterium | reverse complement strand
GAAGCGAGCGCTTCTTGAACGATTTTTTTTCTCTCATGCTCAAATGAGGGGGCCAGCTCCAGGAATTTTTTCAGGCTCTGTATCGCTTCATGATTCCGCCCGGCCTTTCTGTAGGCAAAGCCTAAATAATAATAGACGTCGGGGGTGGGAGACAGTTGAACAGACTCTTCCATGTATTGAATCCCCTTTTCCACATCGCCCCTATTCATGTAGAAAATACCCAAACTGGAATGAGCACGAGGATTCCCGGGATCTTTCTCCAGGACATACTCATATTCCGCAAGGGCTTTCTCATCTTCGTTCATCAGGTCCAAAGTTTCTGCAAGCTGGAGCCTCAACTTCATATCATTCCCGTTGATGGCGATGGCTTTTTGGATGGATTCTTCGGATTTATGGAAATCCCCCATATCTCTGTAAGCCATGGAAATGAGGGAGAGCGACTCCGTATCCTCCGGTACGATCTGCGGGATCTTCTCCAGTTCCTTTATTGCTTCCTCCGGCCTGTTCAGGTTCAAATAACACAGCCCCAGCAGCAAAAGAGCATCGGTGTGTTTGCTGTTGCTTTGGAAAACCCTGATCGATTCCTGTAAGGCCATATCGAATCGTCGGTTCGCAAAATAGAGGCGCGCCTGGAGATAGCGGAGCCCCGGGTTATCGGGATCGAGAGGCGTGACCTCATTCAGTATCTCTTGGGCTCGATCCATCCGGCCTTTCCAAAAATGATCGTAAGCCTGCTGGATCTTGTTGAACACTTCAATTTTAGCCTTGGGATCGGGGAGGCCGGATTTGTCGAGTTCGCCTTCACCACCGAAATCCGTGTAGCCTAAAGACCGGAGTTTTTCCCGTTCTTCAAAGCTTAACGAGCTCCTAGAAGGCGTTTTTTCACTCGCATATTTTTCCTCGAATTTTTTCAATCGCGCGGCCAAATCCTTGGCTTTTTCCGGCTTTTTATTAATGATGTTCGTCAATTCTTCCGGGTCATCGACGACATCGTAGAGTTCGGGCACCGGGGCTTCAATGTATTTGTACCTTTGAGTGCGGATGGATTTCAAAGGAGACCAGCCGTTGGAAAGCAAAGGAAAATAGGTTTCCGCATAGGATTCGAATCCCTGAACGGAATCATTTTCGATCACGGGCAGCAGAGATATCCCTTGAAGACCTTCGGGCATCCGGATATCCAGTATATCGCAAACCGTGGGCATCAAATCAACGGTTCTCACCTGCTGTTCGACAATTCTTCCGGAGGGCACAATTCCCGGACAGCGGAAAACCAGAGGAACATGAATCGTCGTGTCGTAGAGAAAGATTCCATGCGTTACTTCAGCGTGCTCTTTCAGGCCTTCCCCGTGGTCACTTGTCAGGATAACGAGGGTTTTGTCGAGCAGATCTTTTTCTTTCAGCATGTCGATGAGCTTTCCGATATAGACATCCGTATAAGTCACTTCGCCGTCGTAGGGATCGGCATATTTCGTGTCGTAGGGAGGAGGCGGCGTATAGGGTGCATGAGGATCGTAGAAATGCACCCACATGAAAAATTTTTCACGGAAGTTGGCTTCGAACCAGATTTCTGCGGATTTGTAGACATCTTCGGCCAAATTCTGGGCTTCAAGCGCTTTTAAAAAGTCGGGCGTCTTGAAGGTATCGTCGTACGCATCAAAACCCTGGGCCAGCCCGAATTTGGAATCGAGGACCATGGCTCCGATAAATGCCGATGTCGAATAGCCATTCGCTTTCAACACTTCGGCCAGAGTCGTGAAGCCCTCATCCAAAACATAGTATCCGTTGTTCTTGATGCCGTGATATTGGGGAAAGGTACTGGTCATAATGGACGCATGCGAGGGCAGAGTCATTGGATACTGGCAGGATGTATTCGTAAATCTTGTGCCGTCTGCGGCTAAAAAATCCATATTGGGGGTAGCCACATCATATCCGCTGTAGCCGACACGGTCCGCACGCAAAGTATCCACAATGATCAGGAGAACATTCAAACCGCTATCTTTTTTTACGACGAAGGCCGATGTGGAAGGCTTTTTCGGAGAGAGCAACAAGAAATAAATAAGGATTCCGATGACGACGAGGAACATGGGAACGAGATAATATAAGAGCTTCGCTTTTTTTGGGGGGACAGACCTTTCTTCCCTTATTGTTTCTTGAACAGAAGCCTGTTTTACGGAATCAGATTGCGGCTGCGTTTTTTTTCTTCTCTGTTTTTTTCTTTTCTTTTTGGCCATACGAACTTCCCGTTGCACATTTTTCCAGATTATTCACGAACCTAGGTTGCCATGACGGCAAATCAGCGGCCCATGAAGCTGCAGTGCGCACCTGCTTTTATAAATAATCCGGATTATTTATCCTTGATAGAATCAATGACGCTCTGAGCGATTTTCTTCCTCTCAGCCTCCGATGCCGGAGCTGCTTCCAGATATTTTTGCAGCATCTTCAGGGCTTCTTGTTCTCTACCAACCATTTTATAGGCCAAACCCAGGCTGAAATAGACTAAAGGAGAAGGAGACAGGCTGAGCGATCTTTCCAGTCTGGATATGCCCCGCTCGAGATCCCCACGGTTCAAATGATAAAGGCCCAAGCCCAGGTAAGCCTGAGCATTGCCCGGATCTTTGGCTAGAACGGACTCGAATTCCAGGAGCGCTTTTTCATCCTCCTGCATCATTTCGAGCACTTCGGCAAGCTGGAGCCGCAATTTCAAATTTTCTCCGTCCAAGGCAACGGCTCTTTCGATATATTCTCTGGATTTAATCAAATCCCCTTTTTCTCTGAAGGCTGTGGCGATGACCGAGAGAGAGTCCACATCTTCAGGGGTCAAATGAAAGACCACATCGAATTCTTTTTCAGCCTCCGTTAATCTTCCCAGATTGAGATAACAGAGACCCAATTGGAGAAAGGCGGTTGTATTTCGCTTGTTCACCTCCAAAACCTGTATCAACTCCGATACGGCATCCTCATACCGCCCGTTTTCAAAATGTGTCTGAGCTAATAGATAATGAATACCGGGGTTGCCCGGGTCCGAGAGGAGAACACTGTTCAAAATCGCCTGCGCCTCTTCGAATTTCCTCTCTCCGAGAAGATCATCCGCCGTTTGAATTCGATTGAACAGTTGGATTTTATCCTTGGGATCAGCGAGGCCTGTTTTTTTGAGGTCCTCTTCGTCGAAGAATTCCACGTATCCCAAAGATTCGAGGCTTTCTCTCTCTTCCAAACTCAGATGCCTTTTATCCACAGTTTTTTCCGCCTGGTACTTTGCCTCGAACTCATCCAACTGCTTCAACATTTTTCGGGCAGTTTGAGGGTTCTCATTGAGGATGTTATGCAGCTCCTCCGGATCCACGGACAGGTCATAGAGCTCGGGTTTGGGAGCCTTTATGAATTTGAATCCCTTATCACGAAGGCATTTGAGAGGCGCCCACCCGTTGGAGAGGAAGGGGAAATAGGTCTCGGCGTAAGAGAAAAGCTCCCCCGTTTTTTTCTTCTCCATCATCGGAATTAAAGATCGTCCCTGCACCGAGTCCGGATTCTTGATTTTTAACATATCCAGTATGGTCGGCATGATATCCACTGTCCGAGCAGGTCCGTCCAAAACCGAGCCTTGGGGAATGAATCCGGGGCAATGAAAGAGGAGTGGAACCTTGACTGTCGTGTCATAGAGAAATATCGCATGGGTCAGCTCATTGTGTTCTCCCAAACCTTCTCCGTGATCGCCGGTCAAAACAATGAGGGTATTTTTGTAAACTCCCTTTTCCTTGAGCATATCAATCAGCTTGCCGACATAGACATCCGTATAGGCTACCTCTCCGTCATAAGGATTTTCATACTTTTTATCAAAGGGGGAAGGCGGCAGATAGGGTGCATGCGGATCGTAGAAATGCACCCACATGAAGAATTTTTTTGGGTGATTCGAATCAAACCAATTTTTTGCAGATCGATAGACATCCTGAGCCAAACTCTGGCTCTCGATGTCTTCCAGATAATCAGGAGTTTTGAGCGTATCGTCATAATGGTCGAAGCCCTGTGAAAGGCCGTATTTGGAATCGAGGACGACAGAGGCGATGAACGCCGAGGTTACAAACCCGTTTGTCTTCAATACTTCTGCCAATGTTATGAAATCTTTTTTAAGATAGTAGTTTCCGTTGCTTCTGATGCCATGGAATTGCGGGAAAGTGCCGGTCATGATAGATGCATGGGAAGGAAGGGTCATGGGATACTGGCAGGTCGCATCGGTAAAACTTGTTCCCTTAAAAGCTAAAGAATCCATATGCGGCGTTTCGATGTCGTAACCGCTGAAGCCCACACGGTCCGCCCTAAGGGTATCGATGATGATGAGAAGAATGTTTAAACTACCGTCTTTTTTCACCTTGACCATTTCCGCTGAAGCCGATTCATGCATGCACATCAGCAGGAATATAAAAGCACCGAGGAGACACATTAGAGAGTGAGGATGAGCGCTTGCTTCTCTCTTCTTTCTGTTCATGACTTCGGCTCTATCTTAGAAAAAACGACTCTATTACGAGAGCCTTCTGCCCTTATTACTATATCACAGAAGACGACACCAAGAAAAACCGAAAGAGATAGCTTCCCCAGTTTGAATGATAGAGTTCCAAATAGAAGACATGGGCAGTCAAAGTCCATATGAGCCGGATAGGGATGCTGAGGGAAGGAGCAAAAGCAAGTCACTTTCTGAATGGATTACATGGTTTTGGGATAGCACACGATGCTCCATACATAAAAAAAACCCCGCACCGCATATTCGCGGTGCGGGGTTGAGTTTCTGCGCGTAACGGAACTTAGAAGCTTACCCGCAAGCTGAGCTTGAACACTCTGGGAGCAGTCAGCCCGGCAACTTCGTTCAGGAATCTTCCGTTGGGAACCCACCTGCCAGGCTGGTCATAGTAGACTCTTCCTGCATAGCCAGTCCTAGCGTAGTAATCGACATAGCCGGAGTTCAATGCGTTGAAGACATCGAGGAACACACCGACTTTTACCGCTTGGAAATCGAAGGTTTTTTCGATCCTGAGGTCGAGATTATCTCTGGAGGGTTCTCTGTAGTCCCCTTCACCGTAAGGCTGGGTAGTGACCGTGCGGTAGGAATACCAGGGATCGAGGTAATAAACTCTGATCCGTCTTGGATAGGGGAAACCGGAGTAGTGCGTATAGACGGCGCTGATGTTGATGTCGAAAGGAGCTTGATACGTTCCAGAGAGCTTGATCACCAACGGGCGGTCCATGTCGAGTCTACCGTACTCGTTATAATAGCTGTTCGGGTTGACGAATGCCCCCCGTGCGCCAT
>JAFGNQ010000381.1 GCA_016926925.1 Candidatus Aminicenantota bacterium | reverse complement strand
GTCACCCACCAGATTCCTCAGGTTGGTTTGCGCCAACTTGGTGGCGGCAAGATAAAAATTCGATACGTTGTAAGTCACTTTGACAGGGTCCGTGACCTCGTAGTAGACAACGGCATCCACATCGACAGCGACATTGTCCTTAGTGATCACGGCCTGAGGTGGGACGTCCACAACCTGTTCCCGCATGTCGACCTTAATCAACCTTTCCAGAAACGGGATGATAAGGGTCAGCCCGCTGTCGGCGGTGCGCTGGTACTTGCCCAATCTCTCGATCAGTCCCTTCTGCCAAGGTCTGATGATCTTGAGGCCGGTGGCGGCGATGATGAATATGACGAACGCCAGAACAATGAGTGTGATTTCCATTTCATTTCTCCTCTATTATGGTTTTAACGACGAGATGGGTTCCATCCAGCCGGACGACCTCCACCCTGGATCCAACAGGAATAATCTCGTCGGCCTCGCTGTCCGCCCGCCATTCTTCCTTGTCTAGACGGACACGTCCGGTATTCAACCTGTTATCGATTCCCTCCAAAACGATGCCGCGCTTCCCGATAAACCTGTCGGCGCCGATCCCAGGCGGCTGTTTTTTTGAGAATCTCTCCGCCAGCCGCCGGGAACTGACAAAGAGCAACCCCGAGATCAAAACAAAAACAGCCAACTGCCAGCCGAATCCGACACCGAGCAATCCCAAAATCCCTGCTGCCACAGCGCCGAACACAAAACAGATAAGAAAAAATCCGGCTGTGAATATCTCTCCCACAAGAAAAACGGCGGCGATAATCATCCATATCCACCAAATTTTAATAACCATGATTCCTCCTCTCCCTTGAGTCATTCAATCATGAGCATTTCAACCGAGCTGTTCAATATTGCTTTCTCTATATGTAATTACCTCCTTAGAAAATCTTTTATTCACACAAGTAAACCGGATCCATCATATCAAGTTTCGGTATGTGTCAAGAAGCGAAAATTGTTCAAGCCCATATTTGCTGCTGAAACGGAAATGCATCCTTGTTCTCAAAAACAGTTGACAGGAACAGCATTTTTTCATTTATTAGATTAGAAAGACAGCACGAAAATCGAGCCGGAGAAAAGAAGATGGAGATTTGGCTTAGCGAAAGGATTAAACTCGGCAAAACGAATCTCAAGACAGGCCGTTTAGGACTGGGCGCAGCTTACGGGACACCCACAGAAGCCCTGGAGGCTGCCTTCGAAGCCGGCTGTAACTATTTCTATTGGGGCGCCCTGCGAAACAAAAAAATGGCCCAGGCCATCCGCAACATCACCGCCCGGGGAAAACGCGATGAGCTTATCGTGGTCATTCAGGATTTCAGGCGGAACGGGAAGGGGCTGGAACAGAGTCTGATGCGAGGTCTCAAGAAGCTGGGATTAGAATATGCGGATGTGCTCCTCCTGGGCTGGCACAACAAACCTCCTAAAGACAAGGTGCTCGATGCCGCTGAAAAACTAAGGGATCGAGGAGCCTTCAAATTTCTCGGCTTATCGAGCCATAAGCGGATACTTTTTCCTAAACTCGCCGAAGATGACCGGTTCGATGTCTTCCACATCCGTTACAACGCAGCCAACCGGGGCGCAGAGGAGGATATTTTCCCTTACATGAACGAGAACCGTCCGGCAATCGTAGCTTTCCAGACTACGCGGCGTATGTCCCTCGTGAAATCCAAAAAGATTCCTGAAAACGAGAAACGTCCCACGGCCGGGGATTGCTACCGATTCGCCCTGTCCAACCCCTTGGTGGATGTGGCCATTTCCGCTCCCTCGACTGCTCTTCAGATGGAGGAAAACCTGACGGAAGTTGCTGAAGGGCCTATGACCGGGGAGGAATTGGACTGGATGCGGCGAATCGGAGATTATGTCTACGGAAGAAAGATATAGATGAAAAATCCATACGAGCGGACCGATACCGTGGCCCGGTTTTACGATACGATCTACGCCAAGGTCCGCAGTATAGACACGGGATACTATCTGAAAAAGATCGCTCAAACAAAGGGACCTGTTCTGGAAGTCGGGGTCGGTACGGGCCGCATCTTCTTCACAGCCCTTAAAAAGGGCGCGGATATATTCGGTATCGACGCCAGCCCGGCCATGATTGAAAAACTCAAGAAAAAAATCGGTCCGGAGGACCAATGTAGAGTGGCTGTCCAAGATGCAATCTCTATGCAGCTCGAAAAAAAATTCGATTTGATTATCGCCCCCTTCCGGGTTTTTTCGCACCTGATAACAGTCGAGGATCAACTGTCGGCATTGGACAAGATCCACGACCATTTGATGCCGGGCGGGCTTTTCATCTTCGACGTGTTTATACCAAACCACAAGGCTCTGGCCGAAGGGATGACGGACAGGCTCGATTTCGAAGGCGAACATGCGCCCGGGAAGATACTCCGAAGGTATTCCTCGACACAGACAGATCCGATAGAGCAACTTATCCACGTGACCATGCGCTTTGTCTGGGAGGAAAACGGCAGAGAAATGACCGATAAATGGGAATTTCCTCTCAGGTATTTCTTCCGGTACGAGCTGGAGCATCTCATCGGCCGGTCGAAGCTCAAATTAGGTCACATCTTCGGCGACTTCCATGAAAATGAACTCGACGCAGACTCCGAGGAATTCCTCGTAGTCTGCACCCGAGGGATTCAATTTCCGAAGACTTGACAGCAGATTTTGCTCACTCTCTTGGCGAGGGCGACGATGGTCAAAATAGGGGGGCGGCCTAAAGAGCACGGGAGCAAGCTGGCATCGGCAATATAACAATTGCCGGGAAGCTGTTTCTTGTGCAAAGTCCCGGCTTCAGCTTGCGTCAAAGCCAGTGTTCCCCCGGGGTGACCTGCGTTTACGGTACCGAGAAACGTCTTTTCGGGTTTGACCCCCAACCGGGCTAGAATATCACGACACAGAGAGACAGCATCCTGGAGCCTCTCTCTGTCTTTGGAAGTGAGCGTTTTTTTCACTTTTCTTGCAGACACACTCCCCTGATTCGAATCGGACAGTTTTATCATAAGGCTCAAAATGTTTCCTGCAGGATATCTCCAGGTTCGGTTAAAAAGGAAACTGAGGTGATCGAAATAAGGCGAGAGCATGAAATGCTCCTTCTGAACTGCGAAAGGCATCGGGATTTCTTGATTCTGTTTGCAGTTTTCCCATTCTGCCGCCACACAGAGAACCGGATCGACGAACAGCTTGGAATCGCACTCCAAACCGGAATTCCGGAGAATGACGGGAGTCCCCAGCCCGCCCGCAGCAAGAACCACGAGATCGGCCGGGAAAAATGCGGTTCGGAATCCCCTTTGAGCCAAAACTCCCGTCGCCAGACTTCCTTCAATGACAACACGTTCAACGCGGCATCCGGTGATAAGCTCCACTCCTTTCGCTACAGCCGTCTGCAAATACTGCCGGCTGTCCCACTTGACTCCATGAGAACAGCCCAGGACGCACCGGCCGCAGTTGGCACAGCGTTCGTAATGCCCCATTTTCGGGACCGGTTCCGGATCCAGCCCCATCTCCTGACAAGCTTTGAAAAGCTTTTCTGTCGCCTGCCGCCAGAGATGCCGGTGATCCGATGAAATGAAGATCTCTTCGCGAATCTCTGCAAATTCATCATCGAGATCGACACCCATTTTTTTGAGATCCCGATCCAGACGAAGGGCATTTCCCGTGCTGAGCGTGGTCGTGCCGCCTGTACAGATTCCTTTGACCAAGACCATACGATCATCGGTCTTCTGGATCCGCATGGCTGGAAAAATAAGGGGGATTTCCCGCTCGTCCATGAAAATTCCGGCTTTCTTCAGCTTTGCCAATTTCTCAAGGTTCCAGGAAAAGGCGCGGAAAGGTTTCCCGGCCTCAAGAACCTTAACCCGGAACCTCCTTTGAAGCTCTTTAGCTACAGTCGCACCACCGGCACCGCTTCCGACCACGATCGCTGTTTTCACTCCGGATTCTCCTCGAGACTGAGCAGAGCCCGACAGCAGTCCTTCCCTTCGGTTATCCTTTGCTCAAAGGAAAGCCGCCCGCCGTCCGACAATCCGGCAAGCATACCCTCATCCAAAGAAGAAATAATTCTGCAAATTTGTCCGGAATAGAACGGACTGAAGAAACACTTCCGAATCTCGACTTCCCCCTTTCGATTTCCACGGAAGTCAATTCCCAGAATGCGGTAGAGGATACGGCTCACCGCCATCACATCCGCAAGGTTTTTTATCTTGAAATCCTCTCGAATGTTCCCACCTAACCTCCATGCATTCCGGTATAATCTGTTCTTGAGCGCAGCTACATCCTCTCCCGACTCGATGGCTTTTATGGTCTTATCCCGGGTGAAGGAAGCGTACCGGGTCAAGGCCTCTCTGTAGGCAAGTCCGGATATTTCAGGCGCAGAGCACTGAAAAGCATCGGCTGTGAGGGTGCAGAGTTCTTCCAGCTTCTTCTTTTTCACGGAAGCAGGGACGTACATGCGGAGGACATGCCAAAAGATGTTCATGGATTCAGTCTTTTAATCCTCATATAAAGAATGAGTACGACCACCCCGATCAGACTATCGACAAGGCTATTCACCCAAAATATCAAGTAGGGCTTGAGTACCAGAGCGAAACAGACCGACAGGATTGCACTGGCGAATTTGCCGTTGGCCAGCAGAAGAGGGAAAAATTTATTCTCCGGGCAGCGATACATCCAGAAGGCAAGCAAGGCAACAAGGTACATATAGCCTGCCGCCAGGATGTTGAAAAACCCGGCTTCCCGAACAGGCGCTGGAGGGAGGCCAAAAACATGCGAACAGCTGTTGAAGAAGAGCAGAACCCTACCGGGGAAAAAAAGGAAAATGAGGCCGGCAGCGACAAAGGACGCCGTTAAAAAAAAGCTGATGATCCTGTATGCTTTCATTCCGATTCCTCTATTTTTCGTAAATCCGGAAAAATTCCGGGAGTCCGCCGAAGCGGGCCTTGCCTGCAATCACCGACGAGGCCTCTTTGTCGAGTTCGAGATCAAGGTTCCCTCGGACGTATTTTCTAAAGAGTTCGAAGTTGGTGTTGATGAAGCAGGAATCGGATGAACGGAAGCAATTTTTCATGGCGCCGACAATGTTTTTTACGGGTTCATCGCGGACATTGCCGAAGGTCATCGGAGTGAAGACGCAGGGACTGACTTCGCCGAAGGCATCCACGTAAATCATCTTGTGTCCGGCATTGCAGCCGAAATGCGCTCCGCTTTCGAAGTGGCCGAGATAATTGACCGTAATCTTCCCTTCTTTGTTGCAGCGATCCTGGAGCGCGATCAGCTTATTCTGTTCTTCGAGTGTGATGAGCATGTCTTTATTCCAGTAGGCCGCTACGGAAGGCTTGGCTTCACTCAGCCAGGCTTCATGAATCTCAAGCCCGATCAAAAAGTCCAAAAATTCCTCTACCTGCTCTTGCACGATCATCTCCTTGGAGAGAACAGCCGAAACGCCGACATGCACATCTCCCAAATTCTTAAAAATATCCAATGCCCTCAGTGCAGTCCGAAAGGCCCCTTCGTATCTGCGGAAGCGGTCATGCTCCTCCGGCTTCCAGTGGTCGAGGCTGACAGACACCGAGAACAAGCCGGCGTTTCTCAAATCGGAGGCCTTTTCCTCGGTCAGAGTGCAGCCGGTCGTGAATAGCTTCAAGGCTATATCGTCTCCCGCGGTTTCCGTAATTTCCACAATATCCTGGTTGCACAGCGGCTCTCCTCCTGTAAAACCCAACCAGACGACACCCAGTTCCTTCAAATCGCGGATGACCTCCTTGATGACCGAGGTATCCATCGGAATGCCTTTGCGGCCTTTGTTGTAGCAGTATTCGCAATTCTGCGGGCAGACATTGGTCAGTCCGACTTGAGCATGGGAAGGCCCCGTAACTCTTTTGAGCAGATGCCTATCGACAAACCGTTTGTAAGCCTTGCTGTTCAAAGGAGGAAGATGGGAATGCAGGATGATGTTTCCTCCCACCTGCACCATCTTGAACTTACGAAGATAGTCGATCATAAATTTGTTGATGGCGGGCCTCACCAAGAGAAGCTTGGGATTCGCCATTACGGTCCGCATCACTGTCAGGCTGCTCATGACGGCATAAAATCTCCAGAGGATTATCTCATAAATATACACATTACCATTTCATCCTTTATCTCTCAACAGAAATGTGCAGGTACCCATTTTGCTTGAGGGAGCCGTGGACGGAAAAAATTTAAGGAGTCGCAGTCAGTCTGAATCGCTGAGAAGGAATTCTTTTGCCCCATTTTTGATCGGAACGAAATTCGGAGTATAATGGGGCCGCTTACCTGAAAAACGGAGATTCAGATGAACACATACGATCTAGATGTTATCCGTCAGCAGATCATCGGAAACGATGTTCTCTTCGATACTCCTTTCGGAGAACGACATCTCCTCTACGCCGACTACACGGCTTCGGGCAGAGGCCTGAAAATGATCGAGGATAAAATCGCGAACATCGAAAAATCCTACGCCAACACCCATACCGAAGACGACTATTCCGGAAAATACCTGACCAGGTTGCTCCACCAAGCCGAAGCCAAGATCAAAAGGCTGGTCAACGCCGGTGAGAATGGAAAGATCATCATGACAGGATCGGGCACGACGGGCGCCCTCAAAAAACTGCAGGAAATCATCGGGGTTTACATCCCCCCGGTGACAAGAGAGAGGCTCGAGAAGATAATAACAGAGCAATCGGACAATCCCGATGCTACCTTCAAGAGGCTTGTGGAAAGCCGGCCGGTTGTCTTTATCGGTCCTTATGAGCACCACACCAACGAGTTGATGTGGCGAGAGGCGTTTACCGAAGTGGTCGTCATCCCCTTCGACACAGACGGAATGATCGATCAGCGGCGGCTCGAGACAGAGCTGGCCGACCCTAAATACGCCCGGCGGCTGAAGATCGGTTCCTTTTCCGCAGGCTCGAATATCACAGGCATCCGGACCAAGGTCTATGATATCGCCAAAATCTGCCGGGATCACAAGGCTCTCGTTTTCTTCGATTTTGCAGCCATGGCACCTTATACGGAGATCGACATGAACCGCGATCATGCCTCCTCTTTCGATGCCATCTTTTTCTCCCCACACAAGTTCCTGGGAGGTCCCGGTACGAGCGGAGTGTTGGTCTTCAACGAAAAAATTTACCGCAAAGACCTGCCTCCGACCACGGCCGGCGGAGGCACCGTGCTCTTTGTGGGATTCCAGTGTCACGATTTCGCCGAGGACATCGAGACACGCGAAAAAGCCGGAACCCCTCCCATCCTTCAATCCCTGAAAGCAGCCCTCGTTCTCGAGCTCAAGGATAAGATCGGGATCGACACGATAGAAAAAATCGAATCGGCCACCACCGAATACTTTTTGTCCCGTCTGAAAAAAATAGAAAACCTCGAACTCGTCGGTGACATAGCTCATTACCGGAGGGTTTCCATCGTTTCCTTCAACATCAAACACAAAGACAGGATCCTGCACCCAAAGTTTGTCACCAAGCTGATGAACGACATCTTCGGCATCCAATCCCGAGCCGGATGCAGCTGTGCCGGGCCCTACGGCCATCTCCTTTTGGACATCGACAAGAACGC
>JAFGNQ010000380.1 GCA_016926925.1 Candidatus Aminicenantota bacterium | reverse complement strand
GAGTCTTTTCGAGCGACAACAAACTCTCTCGGAACGTATTTTCTCCCGGCTGCAAGAGAGCTACAGACAGATAATCAAACCCCACTTGCCTTCCTGGGCTTTTAAAGGCCAGTTGGAAACAGAGGCTATGATCACCGGAGACAGCACGGCTCTTTTCGAAGCCCTGACTCAGGCCTTCTTCATACTTCGTGAAACCGGAAACGGAGCCGTTATTATCGATGACATTGATCAGATAGACCCTCCTTCCCTGCAATTCTTTGGCTCGCAATTCAGCCAGCAAGCAAAAGGGAGTCTGCATTTCGTATCATCGATTTCCACCCCTGAGCTTACGGCTACAGAGGAAAAGCTGCTGCGTCTCTCAGATGCAATCCCTGAGTTGACGGTTGACGGGAAAATCAAAATATTTCATCTCGAACCTCTGAAACCCGGCCATATCCAGCAACTGGTGGACAAGCTTTTTGACGGAGCGTCTCTACCGAACAAAACCGCCGCAGCTTTGGCCCAAAATTCGCGCGGCAATCCTTTATTCATCGTCGAAGCTTTATCGACTCTGCTTCAAGAGAGAAAAATTTCAGTCAAAAATGACACCTGGGATGTATCCAATGTCAAACCTAAGGATATCCCAACGAGCCTCAACAGTATGATCGAAAACAGGTTGTCTTTGTTGGATAAAGAAGCCGTAACGGTTCTCAAGCTGGCTTCTGTGCTCGGAGAGAAAATCAATCCGAAATTGATTGCAGAAATATCAAAGCTCAAGCTCCAACAGGTTATGAATGCTATCAGTGATGCCCAAAGATCACTCTTTATAGAGGAAAGTCCCAATCCCGATGAGTACGTATTTTCTCACAGGATGGGGCGTTCCGTTTTCTATTCTTTGATGGACGAAAAAGAGCGTCACAAGCTGCACGCGATAGCTGCAAAGACGGAACAAAAATTTGCAGCCGACGAACCCGAGCGGATCGTCGGACGATTAGCCTATCATTTTCACAACGCAGGCCAATTGGAAAAGGCCGCTGAGATGTTGACCACACTGAAACACCAAATGGAGGCGGTTCACATCTCAAAAGGCACCCAAAAACTTCTGCAAAAAAGGATCATTTCCGCCTCCATAGCAAAGGAATCATCTCTAGAGGAAGAGGATCTTGCCAAGGCCATCATTATTGGAAAAGGCTTCCGATCATCCATGCAAAACCTTCGTCTCTATCCGAGGGCGAACGAGAACGTCAAAAGATCCCTGAATGATTTCATGGAAAACCTGGAGCCATTCCTGGAAGAAAAAACAGAGGTTCTTTCCATATCCGTGACTCCCGAGGCTACTCTCTTCAACGGCCAGTCCCCGCCGTCTCATTTCAACGATCCGAAACTGACAGAGGATCTCTATGCCACCATGAACAACTACGGACTTCAAGGTGTTCTTCTCCTCAAGGGCATAACCAGAGAGGAAACAGTGAGGTTTTTGGAGTTTTTCAAGAGACACCCTAGGGATGTGATAAATCGATGGGATGAATTGCTCGAACAACAGGAAATATCGCACATCCTGCCCGACCGGAAGATCTTCGTGGCCGTGGGAGAACACAAAGTTCTTCTAGGAAAATCGGACATCTATGCCCAGCCCTCAGGTGAAGGAACCGAGGAGGGTTCGGAATACGACACACGCGAAACCCTCAAATTGTCTGAGGAACATATCAAGCAACTGCAAAACATCCTCGATCAGTTCACCAAGGAGAAACAGGAATTGATGAATGCCCTCGATTCCAGCGATATCGATAGGACTAAACTCGATAAAATCACAAAAATCCTCTCAGATACGAATATCGATCGGCTCGCACAATCTATTCATACAGCGATAGACTTATCTTCCTCCGAGCGAGAGGATCTTGAGGCGCTGGATGAGGCCGTGGACAAAGTCATTGATCTGAAGTTCATAGAAAAAGTCGAAGGCGATATTTCGCTCGCTTTTGAAGAACTCAGTTCGCCCGAAAGCTCCATTCGAGCCAAAGCCGCAACTTGGCTGGTGAATCAGGAGCCGAAAGAACTGGCAGAAGCAGGAATGAAAGCGATAACCTCGGATTTCCCTTATAAGTTTCGGAGGATAGCGGCCGGCGTCTTAAATCAGGCAGGGGAAGCAGCCGTAACCGCTTTTCTGAGTAAAATCAGCCCGACTATGCCTACCATAACCCTGAACAAAGTCATCAAAATCGCGGACGCCTTCATCGACAACCCCGAACTCAGCACTGCGATGCGAGAGATCGCACTGAATGGACCTTTTGACACCCTGTCAGCGACGATAGATATCCTCAAGAAAATTCCGGGCGGAAAAGCCGACTCCATTCTTCTCGATATGTTCAACAGGACGATGGGCAGGACCAAATGGGAGCTCATCACGGTTTATGCCGAACACAAAATAAAAAAAGCGGCCCCGCTGCTATTCGACTACATCCGTCCGAGAAAAATCTGGCAAAAGGAACAAGATCTCTCGCTGCAAGAACATATCTGCCGAACGTTGGGAATCCTTCGCTCACCCGAGTCCGTAGAGATCCTCGTGCGGGTCGCTTCGGAATCCAAGCTTCACACGCTCAACAAATCCAAACCGGAATTCATTCGGGCGGCAGCGACTTGGGCGCTCACTCAAATGCCCCAGAGCAAGAGAGTTGACAGAGCCTTAGATGCTTTAAAAAAAGACCGATCGGTTCTTGTAAGAAAAGCGGCGGAGCTTTCCGAGATCATCAGAGAAGACTAGGACTAGGCTTCACATCCACAACAATATTCTACGAAAATTCTTGCCCCAGCATAGCCAAGCGTAAGAACTCGCCACCTTCCCATTCCGGTTCAACGAACTGCGCCTCGCCATGATTTTCAAACTATCCCACTGTGCGGTTTCCTGGTAAATGATCCGCTCTTCTTCCCTATCGCAATCGCATTCACGGAAAATTTTAAGCATAAATTGTAATAATTACTTGACAATTTGTAATATATTTCATACTATTTGTAATATTTAATTGACTTAACGAAATAGGAAACATATCAAATCCCACAATAAGGAGGCAAACATGACAGGATTACAAAAACGGGCGCTTTTCGACCTCATCATCAGTGCTGTCGTTCTGCCCTGCTTGACGATTATCTTTTTTTCCGGAGGAGGTGCGGCCACCTACGTACAAGACACCACAAGAAAATTACTTTTGGCTGTACTTCTGGGTCTCGGATATCTCGCTCTTTTTCTGGTGCTTTTTCTCGTTCGCGTCAAACCTAAAGGTCAAACCATGTTCATGGACGAACGCGATGAGCGTATCGCCAGACAAGCGCTGGGAACGGCATTTATCGTGCTTGCAATCTATGTCGTTCTCACCTGCATCGTCCTCTACGAGTTTTATTACAGCAGCCGGGTGATGCCTGTAGGCTGGATGTGGTTCCTTGCCTATTCCAGCAGTTTCGTTGCCATCAGTAGCCGGGCTTCAGTTACATTGATTTTCTACGCAAGGATGAACAGGCATGGCCAAGGCTGAGATCAAAAACAACCTGAGGCGACTCCGTTTCGAACATGGCGAGATGACACAGCAGGAACTCGCGGACCGGGCAGAATGCACCCGGCAGACCATTCTGGCTCTCGAGCAGGGAAAATACGTTCCCTCACTGTCGTTGGCATTCCAAATCGCCCGTGTCTTCAGCTTGAAAATCGAGGATGTTTTCGAGTACGAAGAATGATCCTTCCGGATTCATCCACACTTTAGGGGAAACATAGATCTCGTTTTCAAAATCATGACAGCTTCAACAGTTTGGCTGCATTTCCCCCCAGCTATTTTCGCTTGACGGATTCTTTCAACGGCAGTGCCATCAATTCCTCGACGGCATTTTAAAAGGGAATGAGCAAATCCGTGGCAAAAAGAACCATTTTATCCGCCTTTCAATGAATTCAGGATTTGCTCCCTGAGAGCGATCCTGTCCGCCTTGCCGATTCTCGTCAAGGGAATATCGTTTCTGATGAAGACTTTCTTGGGAACTTTAAATTTGGCTAATTTGTTCCGGCAGTGTTCCGAGATCCTGTTTTCATCAATAGTCCACCCGGCTTCCGGAACAATGAAAAGCCAGATTTCCTCTCCATAGAGCTTATCGGGCACACCGATGGCCGCTGCCAGCCCTACCTCAGGCAGTGTGATGACAACCTCCTCGATCTCTGACGGCAAAACCGTATAGCTTCCCACCCGGATGATGTGTTTCTTCCTACCGCAAATATAGAGCTTCCCATTTTCGGTCAGATACCCCAAATCCCCGGTTTTGACCCATCCATCGCTGGTAAAACCGGATTTGTTTTCTTCGGGCATGCCGAAATAGGATTTGATGGCAAAGGGGCCTTTGATCGCAATTTCTCCGATTTCTCCCTCAGGCAGTGAGATTTCCTCATCGTCGATGATTTTGATTTGCACATTCTCTATGGCTCTTCCCACATATCCTTTAGCTATTTCGGAAAGAGCATCGTCCTTGCTTGTCAAGTTTGTCTCCGCACCGACTTCGGTCGCCCCATAACCCGAGATGACTATGTCGCTGAATCTTGCCCGGACTCCTTCAAGCAACTCCAAAGATACCTTTTCACCGGACATGAAACTCAACCGCAGAGACGTGAGATCATATTGATTCAGATCAGGCAGGGACAGCATGATGGCAAACATGGTCGGCACTCCTGCCGCCCATTGCACTCTCTCCTTTTGCAGCAGTTCCAGGTAACCCGAAGGGCTCCAGTTTTCCATCATGATCATCTCGTAGCCACCGACTATGCCCATGCCGATGACTTCGACCGTACCTCCTATATGACTTGGCGGTAAAAATACGGGCATTTTGATCTGTCCGGTCAAACCGTTGGCATAAAATATGTGCTTGATCTCATAATAGGACATATGGGTCGCATTCCGGTTGGAGAGTAAGGCGGCCTTGGGTACTCCGGTCGTCCCACCGGTGAAAATGATGAGAGCCCCGTCCTCTTTGTCCTGCGCTTTTTTTCTCTCTTTCAACTTCTCATCCAAATCGAGCGGCAAGGCAGTCAGACCATCGAGCGAAGTGTCGCATTCGGTGTCTCCCCCCGTCCATACCAATTGCATGTCGTCGCATTCTGCTTCAAAGGACGCTAATGCTTTTGCGAAGTCAAATTCCTCATTCCTGGGAAGAGCAACCAAAATTTTTGGAGCGGTGTGGGTCAGGAACCGTTTGATCTCTGCAATCCTGAATTTGACATCCAATGGGACAAGGATGGCACCGGCTTTATTGGCTGCAACCATGACGAGGATATAGTCGATACCCTGCGGCAGTATGGTGGCCACACGGTCTCCTTTGACGACACCCAGTTTCATAAAAGCTTTGGCCAGCCGATCCGTCTTTTCCTGAAACTCCCGAGCTGTGACGATCCTTTTATCATCCCTCATGGAGGGAAAATCCGGCTTTTTCTCACCCCAATACTCTACATACTGCCAGTACGTATCCAAAAGGGGTAAATTCATGGGTCCTTCCTTTATCAGGCTAGTTCGAACACTCCCGCAGCCCCCATGCCGAATCCGACGCACATGCTCACCATTCCGTATTTAATGTTATGGCGTTTCATGGCATGAACCAGAGTCGCGGTCAATTTGGCTCCCGTGCATCCTAGCGGGTGACCAAGAGCTATGGCGCCTCCGACCGGATTCACCTTATCCATATCGAGATTCATTTCCTTGATTACCGCCAAACTTTGGGACGCAAAGGCTTCATTCAATTCGATCCAACCGAATTCATCGAGAGGAAGTCCGGTCAGCTTCAGGACTTTGCGTATAGCGGTCACGGGAGCAATGGTGAAATACTCGGGTTTCACAGCCGATACGGCGTAATGAACAAAACGTGCCATAGGGGTAAAATTGTATTTCCTCAATGCCGTTTCACTGCACAAAAGAACGGTTGCAGCTCCGTCGCTCATCTGAGAACTGTTGCCTGCTGTCACCGAGCCTTTGGCATCGAACACAGGGCGCAGCTTCCCCAAAGCTTCCATAGACGTTTCCGCTCTGGGACCTTCATCCGTATCCGCTGTTTTTTGAGTCTTACACACCGCTCCTTTATCGACATCGGGAAGAGACCGAATGATTTCAAAGGGAAGGATTTCGTCCTTGAAATCCCCTTTTTCAATCGCATCCAGAGCTTTCTGGTGGCTTCTCAAGGCATAACCGTCCTGCTCTTCGCGAGAGATGTTCCGCTCACCGGCGATCAGTTCCGCACCAATGCCCATGCTGTAAGTCATGCCGTAGGTGGCCTCGCTGTCGAACACAACAGGATTGAATGACGGCTTCAAGCCATACATGGGAAGCGTGGACATGCTCTCCACTCCACCGGCGATCACGATATCGGCTTCTCCAACTTTGATGCTGTTGGCAGCCATGGCCACTGACTGGAGGCCGGACGAACAAAAACGGTTGACGGTAACTCCGGGGACGGACTCCGGAAAGCCCGACAGCAACACGGCCGCTCGCGCAATATCCGCACCCTGTTCTCCCTCAGGAACAGCACAGCCTATGATCACATCATCGACGTCCCGAGGATCGAGCTGCGGATTCTCTTTGAGGATTCCATTCAAAGTATGAATCAGCAAATCATCCGGCCGGACGTTTTTAAACATGCCTCGCGGTGCCCTGCCAATCGGTGTCCGGACTGCGGAAACGATGTACGCATCGTTGATATGTTTGCCCATGGTTCATCCTTTCGTAACGAATATCGACATTTTATGAAATATTCACGTCAATTGCGCAGCGGTTTCCCGGTCTCCAGCATATGCCGGATGCGCGCCTGGGTTTTTGCCGTTTTGCAGAGATCGACAAAACTGTCTTGTTCGAGATGTAAAAGCCATGCCTCATCCACGCTGCTTCCCTCATCCACACTGCCTCCGCCGAAGATCCCGGCAAGGTGCTTCCCGATTAAATACTCATGCTCCGTGATGAAGTTTCCTTTGAGGAAATTGATGAGACGAGCCTGTAGAGTGGCCCGGCCGGTCTTTCCCAGTACGGGGATATCCTTTTTCAACATGGGTGGCCGATAACCGGATTCATACAGGGCATCCGCCTCCTTCTTGGCCACATAGAGAATCTCGTTTTTATTGGGCACAACGACATCTCCAGGCCGCAAATACCCCATCTCTCGGGCTTCAAGACCGCTCCCCGAGATTTTGGCCATAGCCACCTGTTCGAAGTAGCGAGCAAGGTGAGGAAATAGGTCGCCTCCATCGGCATCTTCAGCCGCACGAAGCACCATCTCCTTTGTTCCTCCTCCGGCCGGAATAAGACCCACTCCCATTTCGACAAGCCCTATGTACGATTCCAGAGCTGCTACCACACGATCACAATGCAACAGAATCTCACATCCTCCCCCGATAGCCAGGCCTTGAACCGCGGCTACAACGGGTACGGCAGAGTATCTGAAGTTCATAGTCGCACTCTGAAATCTGGTGACCATCTCTCCAATAAGGTTGAACTTCCCGGCTATCGCCCCCTCAATAACCCAGTTCAGATTCGCTCCTGCACAGAAGGGGCCATCAGGCTGCCAGATCACGACAGCCTTAAAATCCTTCTCCGCTGTTTCTACGGCCCGAAAGAGACCTTCGAGAACGCCATCTGTTACAGTGTTCATCTTCGTCTTGAAGCTCAAAACGGCAATGTCATCACCCGTATGCCACATGCGGATATCGCCCGTTTCGAACACAGTCTCCGTCGGCCGCGGCTTTTCTCCGAGAACAAGCTCGGGAAATAACTGTCTTTGGTAGACGGGATGATTCGACCTGGGTATATATTTTCTCTCTATGGGAGACCATGAGCCTTCCGGTTTGTGCACTCCGGCACGCCCCTCCTCACGAACCCACTCCGGAAGGGCGACCGAACTCATAGTCTTACCTGCTGCAATATCGGAAGCGATCCAATCCGCGGTCTCACGCCAACCGGATGCCTGCCATATCTCGAAGGGACCTAGAGACCAGCCGAATCCCCAACGCAAGGCGAGGTCCACATCTCTGGCACAATGGGCAATCTCCGGCAGGTGAACAGCACTGTAGTGGAACAGATCGCGGAATATGGACCGCAAGAATTCTCCCTGGGTGCCTTTACTGGCCTTGATGGCAGCAAATTTCTTGCCGGGATCGCGTGTTTTGAGAATTTCTTGAATTTCTTCGTCGACATCATCCCGTATGGGTCGGTAGTCCTGTTTCTCGAGATCGAGAACGAGGATGTCTTTTCCTTCTTTTTTATACACGCCGGCTTTGGTTTTTTGCCCCAGCGCTCCTTTCGCAATCAATGCCTGCATCCAATCTGGAACAACAATATAGCGAATCCACGGATCATCAGGCAGTTTGGCGGCCAAGCTCTTTTCCGTCACCAGGGCTATGGTATCCAACCCGACAATATCAGCCGTCCTGTATGTAGCACTCTTGGCACGTCCAATACCGGGGCCTGTCAGTTTATCCACCAAATCGAAAGAAAGCCCTAGACGTTGGGTATGGTAAAAGACAGCGGTCAAGGCAAAGGAACCGACCCGGTTCGAGACAAAACCCGGGGTATCTTTCGCCCGGATGACACCCTTCCCCATCGTGGTCGTTAAAAATCCCTCGAGCGCATCCACGAGCTCCGGGTCGGAGCTGTTATGCGGGATGAGCTCTACCATATAAAGGTACCTGGGCGGGTTGAAATAATGAATCCCGCAAAACCGGGGCTTCAGGTCCTCAGGCAGCGGCTCGGCCAGTCTTTTGATGGAGATACCTGAAGTGTTTGTCGCAAAGACGGCATCTTTTTTTAGGAAAGGCACGATTTTCTTATAAAGGTCATGCTTCCAGTCGATCCTCTCGGAAATGGCCTCGATCACCAGGTCGCACTCACTCAAAAGCTCGAGATGGAGATCATAATTGGCCGGCCGTATCGCTCCCACTGCGGTTTTCGACGCCAATGGAGGGGGTTTCAATCTCGTGAGCCCGGACAGCGCCTTATTCACAATGCCGTTGGCATCCCCTTCATCAGCCGGGAGGTCATAAAGAACCACGGGCACACCGGTGTTGGCGAGATGGGCTGCTATCTGTGAACCCATGACACCGGCGCCCAATACCGCGGTCTTTCGAAATCGGCGATTATAGTGCTGCATGACCCCTCCTTACACTGAAAAATTAAAGTCAAAACTTAAATAAAGCTTCATTTATTCCCGCCCATTCATTATCTTACCTGATTTCTTCTTAAAACCTTTCCGGGCAACGCATGTGTGTGTGTGTTTTCTTTATAAACGATTTGCCCGTTGATCAAGACACAGTTGATGCCCTCAGGCCTTACAGCAGGATTCAAAAAATTGCCGGTGTAATCGAGCCCCTCAAAATCGAAAATAAGAATATCCGCACAAGCACCTTGCCGGATGATACCGCGGTCGTCGAGGTTTATGACCCTGGCAGGTAAGTACGTCACCTTCTTGATCGCCTCTTCCAGGCTGATGACCTTTCTTTCTTTCACATATTTTTTGATATAATCAGGATACATCCCATAGGCGATAGGAGGAGGCAGCGATGCCCCTTTGGGATCGGCAGGATAAACCCCCATATCCGTACAGCCCATGGTCAGCGGGTGTTGGAGAAAGGCCGCAGTGGCTGCTTCCGTTTGCCTCCGGTCCAAGTGTTGAACCCAACGCACGTCCGGATCTTCAACGAGCATGTCGAAGAGCGTCTCCAGCGGATCTTTATTCTTCTGTTTCGAAATCTCACCGACCGCCTTGCCGACATATTCGATGTTTTTATGGTGAAGAATCGTGAAGCAGTTGAACCAATACGGGTCGGCTTTGGTGTGGATCATGCCCAGCTTGAGCCTTCCGCGACGGTAGACCTCCCGAATTTTTTCCCGAAACTCTTCGGATTCGAGCCTCTCGGACAATTCTTCACTGGAGAGATCATTCAGAAAATCCAAGGCGATATTCCGGGAACGGACAAACTCTCTGAACAGGGGAACTTCACTCGAGATGCTGGACGCGGACATAATGATGTCGAAAGTGACATCGACACCTTCTTCCCTGGCCATATCGATGTTCCACAACGATGCTCTGGCCGTGGCTTCCTCCAGAAATTCCGGATGGGGCTGCGGGGTCAGGTAGACATTGCTGAAATGGGCGATGTGGACCGGGACACCCGTCCGCCGGCTGATCTCGATCACCTCCTGAACACCCCGGTACATTCCGACCCACACATCTTCCATAGGACCATGAAATATTCCGTATCCGTACTCGTCCGGATCGTTGGAGGGCCATTGGCTTTGAATGTGCCTGGTATGAGGGAAATACACTCCGCCGTATTTACCGATCGTATTCACCAGTTCCAAAATTTCCTTAAAAGCGGCATATTCGCCTGCACTGGGATCGGTAAAAGTGGAGAATCCGAAAGCACCGCTCTGCATGGCTTCCTTGACATACGACTTCATACTTTCCATTTCTTGCTCGGTTGCCTCTCTCTTGAAGTCATCACCCATCACCAGTTCACGGATTCTGTTGTGGCCCACCAGGGGTGCGTAATTTATCGAAATGCCTTTTTCTTCCACGGCGGAGAGCCATTGAGAGAAAGACATTTTTTCCGTAGGGGCTAAGGAGAGACCGCAGTTTCCTCCGATGAAAGTCGTCACACCCTGCATGACAAAGTTCTCGGCCAGCGGGTATTCCATGATGCCCAAATCCGCATGGGAATGCGGGTCGACAAAACCGGGGCACACCGTAAGCCCGTCGGCGTCAATGACAGTAGCCGCGTCTCCCGTCACTTTTCCCACAGCCGCGATCTTTTCTCCTTTAATGGCGATATTGCCCGTAAATGCCGCTTTCCCCGTGCCGTCAATGATCCTGGCGTTTACGATCAGAATGTCGTAGGTCTCGGCCGCTTCATACGAAAAATCCCAGCTCGAGAAAAAAATGACCGCTGCCAAAACCAGGAAAAAAGTTATGGTTTTATTCGTTTTCATCGGTTCCTCCCTCGCTTATTTTTTCAGCTCCCAAGGAACAAGTTTATAAGGATTGGTGTAGGCTTTCATGTAAGCGGGCATGCGTTCTTTCCATGCCTCGGGTAGGGCCTCTCTATCCACACCTTGGGTTATCTCATAAAAGAAAGTTTTATAGGAGCTGGGGATGACACCGGCCTGGTACATGCGTTTGAGCGCCGGCTCCGGATGGGATTCATTGGTGAACACGCTGTCCTCCAGCAGGAACACCTGATATCCCAGTTCCAGCAATCCCAGAGCGGACTGGAGCACACACACATCCGTCTCGCAGCCGGCCAAAACGATCTGCTTGAGGGACAGCTCTTCCAGTTTCGATCGGATCTCCGGTTCCCGGCACAAGCAGAAAGTGCGTTTGACAAATCGTACCGCGTTTTTCGGAAACACTTTTTCCAATCGTTCCGGGAGCCAGCCGTTTTGTTCCGTAGGATGCTCGAAAGTGGCGATCAAGGGAATCTGGGTCCATTCGGCTAGGCGAAGGAGCTGTTCCAGGCGCTCCATGACCGGCTCCCGGGAGCCGCTCATGATGTCGACAAAAAAGGGCTGGACATCGATAAGTATGATTCCCACATTCTCGCGATCGATCAGCAAGCCTTTATTGGGAGTGTTCGCCGCCAAAGCTCCAAGGAAAACAAAAAAACATGCTGCCGCGCTCAAGGTAAAAAAGACATTCCTTCTCATAATGTTCTCCTAAGTTTTTCATATGCTGCTCGCTCAGTCTTTTGACTTTATCCAAAACGTACGAAAATTGCCAGGATTTTAATAATCCCTGAGAGCCTCTCGCCATGTTTAAAACTTCCAATAACAGAGGGTTCACCAACCTGGAAATATTCACGCATCAAGGTTGCTGCAAGGCAGAGGAACCGCGGATGCAGTCGACATTTTTTATGAATAGGTCAGGCTAATTTGTTTGAGGCAACAAAAGGAAGGGAGTTCCCATTTCGAGACTCCAATACAGAGCTTGGACCTCTGTTTTGGACTCCAGTTCGATTTCGAGAACATGGTAATCCTTCCTGCCCAGGGCGGCAATGGTCGTTTGGAAAGGATAGAGGAGCAGCCGCCGGAGCGCAGTTGCGGAAAAGCGGAGGAGCTTGACCATCCCTTTCGGAGAGGCTTTGACAGAGATGCGGATACCCTTTTCCAGGACGAAGGAAAAGCTCCCCGGCATATCGGATAGCTCGAGGGCCTGGATATCGAAAGTGTCTTTATCGTCCGATGGGCCGGGCTTGATCTCTTCCCGCTTGGGAGGAAGAAGAGAGCTTTTTTTAACGAGGGATACCGCCTCCTGAATGACCGGAAACCCCCACCTTCGGGATTTGACTACGATCCACTCCCGCAGGATGTTTCCCCTTGCTCTGAGGGATAGAGTTCCGGCCTCCGTGTCAAGGAGTACATAGGCCGATTCTCCCTTGGCTAAGGCCAGTTCCGACTCCAGAAGCCGTGCCTCCGCAGTCAAATTTTGGCTCTGGGGATATATTTTTCCCAGAATCAGTCCTACCGTGAAAATGATAAAAAGACGTTTAAACCACATGTCAGTATATGAAGATGGGAGTCCCTATTTGGACTGTCTTGAAGACGGCTTTGAGGTCATCGTCTCCAACGCGAATGCAGCCGTGGGTTACGTTCCGGCCTAAAAGCCGGCTGTAAAGGGTGCCGTGGATGAAGAATCCATCCCCGAAACCCAGCGCATAATCTCCCAACACTCCGGTCTCGATTCGAAGCCGGGGGTCTTCAGGAACAGGCTCCCCCTCTTCGACAAAAGCCCAGTCGGGTTTGATCCAAGCCGGGTCGGTTATCTTGGATGTGACGGCGAAAACGCCCCGGGGCGTATCGAAAATCCAGCGTCTATCTCCGTTGGGATCCTCCAGAATATTACCGCTCCCACAGGACACCACGGCTTCCCTCAAAATGGTGCCGCCCTTTTTAAGGGTGAGGACGTTTCTTCCCGAATCGATGACGATGTGGATTCCCTTGGAGGATATTTGTTGGAGAGACCTCCGCATCCGGTCGACTTTCGCTTTTAGAGCTTTCTCCGCCGGCGCATCCAGCGTTGTCTCTGAAAGCACCGATTTCGTATGAGCCCGCTGTCCCCAAGAGAGGATGTTACCGCTGACAAAAATCAGAAGCCACAGAAGGAACAGACCTGCGGCAACCTTCAAGAGAATTCTCCTCTTTTCAACGGGGCGCCCAGGCTCAGTGATCATTTCCCTCCTCAAACATCGATTTCAGGCTCCTTTTCGAGCCTATGATAGTCACAGGAGTCCCCGCATCCACCAGGTCATAGAGCAGGTCGATCTCTCTATCCGCCATACCAATACAGCCGTCGGTAATCACATCGTTTCCCCCGCCGTGGATTTCGATCCGGCCTCCGATCCCCACACCGGAAGGAATCAAGCCGTTCTGTCGATTTCGGACATAGGTGTCATGATCGGAGGAGTTGGGATAATCGATCAAAAGGGCTTTATGATATCTTGAAGCGGGATTTTTCTTTGTGATCCGATATTTTCCTTCGGGCGTCGCGTAGTCTCCCGCGTGTTTCTTGTCGAAGAGACCGTCCCTGCCGATGGAAACGGCGAAAGTTCGTACGGAACGGCCGTTTTTATAGAGAGTCAGCGTTTGATCGATTTTGGTGATGAGGATAACCTGGATGCCCTCTGTCTGAGAAAGACGGACGGCCTCTTCGGCCCATGTTTTCCAGGTTTCAAGGAGATTAGAGTCGTTGTAGCGTTCAAGGACCGACATCAGAGAATTCGCTCCCTCATCGACGCAGAATTCCGCTCTGGAAAGCGTGTCTTTCGCTGACCTGTACTCTCCTTTCTTTATCAAGGACTCACCTTCTACAGCCAGGATGTCCGCTTTGACAAGGAGAGTGCGGGCATAGCGGCCGTTCCGGATAAGAATCCCGACTTTCCGGATATTATCCATTCTTTCTCTCAAGACTCGCAGCCGGAAAGCTCCTGATTCGACCTCATTTTTTTTGAAAATCTCGAGACGTTCGAGAAGGGAGTCTCCCTTCTCCAGAAGCAATATGAAATCCGTCCTGGATTTGTCATACTTCCGGAACCAGATGAATTTCGCTTTTGTCTTGAAAAATCCTTCCTTCGCCTCCCCGGTCAGACGGACGTACTCTTCGTATTCCTCCGGAAAATAAACCGGCGCCCCGGCCCTCCGAAGATCAATGAATTGGACTTCCGCTTTTTCGACCTCAGGAGGAACCGGGGGAGCTTTGCAAGCAGCCAGCGCTGCGATGAGAGCTATCAGACAAGAGCTGAGGGCTCTCAATTTCATAATTATCTCTTTTTCACCTTTTCCATTGCGGCTTTAATTTGTTCTGAAATGCCGGAAGCTTTATCCTTGATGGTCATGGCCGATTCTGTCGCTCCCAAGAAGTCCAGATTGTCCATCTTGACCTGGATTTCCGGCATCATATCTTCCAAACCTTGAAGGTCCGAAGTGAATGCTTCGATATCGGCCTTGGTGCCTTTTCCTCTAGGGGCGTCTGCCAAAAGCATTTTGGCTTCTTCGACTGCGGCCTTGGCCTCTTCCATGGCTACCATGGCCTCATTCTTGGCCTCTTCCTTTTTTGCGGGAATGGCTGCTTTGAGTTCTTCGGCTTTAGCCGTGACACCAGCCAGCATCTCCTTGGCATCGCCGTAGCTCTTGAAGAACTTCTTGCTCTTCGCATCCACCGTATCCATGGCGGCGGTCAGGTCGGTTTGGAGCGTTTCCAGTTCTTGCTCGGCATAGATGCCGGCCCCTTCGTCCACAGCGGCCTGGACAGCAGCCTTGGCGGCGTCCATTTCCTTTGCCGGCTTGGAACAGCCTGCCATGAAGACAACAATCAATACCCCTAATCCAATAAATTTTAGCCAATTTTTCATTTTTTCCTCCGATTTCATTATGAGTTATCGTCCCAAGCGGGACTTTTTCATCCGGAATAACGGATTTTTCCAAAATGCCGCCAAAATAATGGCAGTCATTGCACCTAAACCTAGGGTAGACCATTTAGTCCACTTCATCATGAGATCTCCATTCGAGTATATTCCGACTTTTTTCTCTTACCAAATTTTTTGCGGAAAAACTTGAGCAGATTAGAGAGGAGGAGGGTTCAACCCCTTCATGAGATCCACACCATTATGAGAGGATTTCATATTCAAAACCTCGTTGAGGCTATTATATTCATAGTACTGAATATTGTCAAGCAGCGTACTTGAGCGTGGCCTCTTTCTCCCTGCAAATATGGATAATCAGAACTTATTCAAAACGCAGGGAATCCATAGGATTGGCAAGACTCGCTTTAATGGATTGATAAGAAGTGGTCGCGAATCCGATAACGAAAATGAGGAGGGCGGAAACGAGGAAGGTCAAAAAACCCATCTCCGTCCGGAAGGGAAAATCCTGGAGCCATCTTTTCATCAGGAAATATGCCAGAGGCCAGGCAATGACATTGGCAATGATGGTAATGATGATCACTTCCCTGCTCAGCATGACGACAATATCGGGTATGGAAGCACCCAGCACTTTACGGATGCCGATTTCTTTTGTTCTCCGTTCGGCGGCAAAGGCAGACATCCCCAAGAGGCCCAAACAGGCAATGAATATGGCGAACGCGGTGAAATACGTAAAAACCCGGCTCAGCCGTTCCTGATCCCTGTATTGGGCATCATAGGAGGCATCCAGAAAATGGTAATCAAGGGTGCGGTTGGGATCGAACTCCCGCCATTTGTCTTTTATAAAACTCAGGATCTCAGGAATGCTTCCGGCAGAAATTTTAACAAAGACGAAGCGGTAGCCGAAAAATCCTGCCTGTCCGTTATTGAGGATGTTGCCCCTGACGGCTTTGTGCGGCGCCTGAAAATGCCAATCCCGTATAACGCCGACTACGGTCTTTCCTTTGGGTTGGCCGGGAGATTTTATCGTCTTTCCGAGCGGATCATCCCATCCGATCTCCTTAGCGGCATATTCGTTGATGAGTACAGACTCTTTTTCATCCGCAGGAAACTCAGGGGAGAAATTCCGACCGGAGATGATTTCAATCCCCAGGGTCGGAATGTAGTCGTGGTCGATACTGAAGCCGTCCATCATAACCGTCTTTCCGTCAGGCTATGCTTCGGGCTGGTAGGAGCCGCCGCTTGGCCGGCCTCCGGGTTCGTGCGAGCCGGCCGCAACGCTTATGATTCCGGGATGTTTCCTGAGATCCGTCTTTATGGCTTCGATGGACTGCCTGATCGTGTTGTCCATAATCGGGATGACGACAACATGTTCTTTATCAAAGCCCAAATTCTTGTTCTTCATAAAGAGGAGCTGCTTGAAGACGACGAGGGTGCAGATAATAAGCGTGATGGATATCACAAACTGGAGAAGGACAAGAACCTGACGGAAACGGTAGCTTCCCGAGCCTGGTCTCAGGATATCCTTCAGGACTTTAGCTGGATGGAAAGAGGCTAAAAACAGGGCGGGGTAGCTTCCGGCAAACATCCCGACGATGAAGGCCAATCCGATGAAGCCCGGAATGAGCCAGGGGATAGCCGTATAATCGATGCTCAACGGACGGCCGGACAGCGTGCGGAAAACCGGCAGAGCAAGATGGGCAAGAATAACGGCCAAAGCGAGTGAAATGAAGCTGTAAAACAGAGATTCCCCCAGAAATTGTCGTATCAGATTGCCCTTATCCGCTCCCAAAACCTTCCTCATCCCCACTTCTCTGGCCCGCGTCAGGGACCTGGCCGTTCCTATGTTCATGAAATTGAAGCAGGCGATAAGAAGAACGAAAACAGCGATGAAGCCGAAGACATAGACATACTTGATATCACCCTGGACCGAGATCTCATGGCGATAGTCGGAGTAGAGATGGGTCTTGGTCAGCGGTTGGAGGTAGAAATCGAGTGCGGCACCATAACTCCTCAGAGATTCCCCGGCGTGCTTCTCGATGAGCGCGGGAAATTTCTTTTCAAGAGCCTTGTAGTCGACATTCTCTTCAAGCAGAAGGTAGGCATGAAACCCGAACGGCCCCATCCACGACTCGAACATGGGTTTGTTGAGCTGAATGAAAGTTTCCAGTGAAAGAAGCATATCGAAGGTGAAGTGCGAGTTTTGCGGGACATTCCGGACAACTCCGGTAACTTTGCAGTCATACTGATCGTTTATCTTCAATATCTTGCCGATAGGATCCTGCTTGCCGAAATATTTCGCGGCTGTATCTTCCGTAAGAACTAGGGAATTGGCCGTCGTCAAAGCTGTTTTAGGATCACCTTTTATCATGGGGAAAGTGAAGACATCGAAAATCGAAGCGTCGGCATAAAATATCCTCTCTTCATAAAATTCGACATCACCGTACTTCAAAGGCGCCCTCCTGAAAGGGAAGACGCGTGTCACCGCCCGCACTTCGGTGAATTCCTCGCGCATACTCACCGATGACATGGGATTGCTCGTGGCGATCATATTGGGGGTATTGCCGAGAGTCAAGTTGGCAATGAGCCGGTAAATCCTGTTAGCATTATCATGATACCTGTCGAAGCTCAGCTCTGTGAGGACAAAAGAAAGGATGAGAATGCAGCAGGCCATACCGATGGCGAGGCCGGCAACATTGATAAGGGCGTACCCCTTCTGTTTTTTAAGTTTCCTGAAAGCCATCAAAAGATAGTTCTTGAGCATAGAACAACTCCTTTAGGTGAAATGTTTCTCGTCCATATCGCTTGGATTATGAAGGAAAAGTTCACTTCAGTTTCATGGCTTCGATCTTTTTTGCCGGCTCAAGCATCATCATCCCGATGATTTCCCCAGAATCATCCCCTTTAAAGGCAATCCGCATCGTCGAAAATTTGATCTTGAACTCTGTCTCCGATTTAGGGAAAAGTATGATGGGACGCTGTTCGGGAGACTTTAAAATGAGCTGTCTTCCTCTCCTAGTCACGTAATGAATTTCATCACTGTCTTTGATCTTATACTCTCCCGCATATGTATTCAGGATTTGCGGTTCTACCTCGAAAATGTCTTCGACGCTCTTCAATTTATAGGAATTGTCCAAAAGATGAAATCCGATGTCGTCCTGTCCGATATTCATGTTCGAAAGCACGATTACCCCGATTTTCTTGTCCTTGACGAATCCGGCAAAGGTCCTGTACCCTCCGGTTCCACCGTTGTGCCAGACGATCTTTGTCTGTCCATTATCTCTGATATGCCACCCTAAGCCGACATGCATATCTTCACCGGCATCCACACGTGGCTCATGAGCCATCTCCATAGCCGGGAGCAATTCCGTCTGTTTCAGCCCCATGTTGGCGTAGAGAAAAGCCAGCATATCATCTGCAGTGGACCTGATAGCACCGGCACCGGCCAGGGTGGGTATATCCCAGAGGGAGACTTCTCCTTTGGCATTATGAGGTTTGGCCAATCTTTTCTTCAATTCCGGACTGAGCGAAATGACCGTGCTTTCCATGCCCAACGGCCGGCATATCCTTTCCACGATCATATCTTCATAGCTCACTCCGGCTTTCAAACTCAAGATGTGTCCGAGAAGACCCATGGCCAGGTTGGAATATTCGTATTCGGAGCCGATATCCCGTGTCAAAGTGCATTGAGAGAGAAAATCATACAGATTCTGAACCGTGTAATCGGCATAGGGATTGAGAGGGTCGGCCGGCCTGTAGTTTGAAGGCATTCTGGGCAAAGACGAAGTGTGAGTGGCCAAATGTTCCAGAGTGATTTTCATCCCGTTACGCAAAGGCAGTGTTACCCTTTGAGGCAGATACATATCCGCCGGGTCTGTCAAATCGAGAGTTTTTTCTTCGATCATATCCGCCAAAACCGTACAGGTAAATACTTTGGAGATCGATCCTATCTCATAGACGGAGTGCTCGTCCACAGGTCTATCGTCATCCAAGCCCATAGTACCGTAGCAGAAGGACTCCGTTTTTCCATCCGCGTTTATGATACCGACAACGATACCAACACTTTCTGCATTGTCGACCCGTTTTTTAATGCTGTCCTTGACCTCATTCGAGATGTATTTCTCTTGAAAGCTTTTAAATGCACATTGAACGAAGAAAACAAGAAACAGAACACCGATAAATGCGATAAAGCCTTTCTTTATGTATTTTTTCCCCTGCATAGGATTCTCCTCCTGAATCGGATATGCGTAAATTATCAAAAAACGAAGCTAGATGCAAAACCTGAATTGTTCATAAAAAATATTGCTCATAAAACCTATTCTTCCGTTTTTCTTCGACGGAAGAGCTTTTTCAAGATGCCATAAAGGACAAAAAAGGGCGCGTGCAAAGCGACGGCTCCGGCAATAAAGCCGATGTTCTTACCTTTGATCATTTCCATCCAGAAACCGAATTGGCTGTCGCTGATAAGGTAAGTCCATGTGGATGACGGACCGCGTATTCCGGCCTCTTCGAGATCGATGTCTCCATTTTTCAGCTCCAGCGAATGGAACATGGTAAGGACACCATCTTCGATTCGGTTTTCGAGCGCCAAAAATTCCGGCGTAACGATCCTGTTTAACTCATCAATGGGAGTTTGACCGCCCACATTCACCAGATGGATGCTTTCCCGCACATCGGCGATCATAGCCAAATGCTCCGTCCAAGCCCGGTCTATTTGAAAGAGCGTGACCTGCCGCTCGATAGCGGCCATCTTTTCCTCTCCCAAGTGGGCAAGCCATTCCATATATTTTGCCTGCTGCCTTTTTGCGAACACTTTCGGAGAGGATACTGCCGAAAAGACATCGGCACGTTTTTGAAAAATTTTCTGTCTCTGGTTTTCGATAATGAATGAGTAATTCCAAAGCGATTTCCGGATTTCGAAATTCTGTCCTTCCACAACACGCTGTCCGTGTACGATCTCCCGGTTCACGATGATATTGTCTATGGGCTCATCTTTTTTCAAATCCCTGACGTTTTTCGGCAAACGATTCTTGATCCCATAGCGCTGGATGAGACTGTCCTCCAAACTGATGAAAAACCGGGAAGAACCGGGATCTCCCTGGCGCCCGGCCCGGCCGCGCAACTGCAAATCGATGCGCAGGCTTTCATGTCTGTTCGTTCCGATGACATACAATCCACCCAGGGCGGTAACCTTGTCTTTTTCCTGCTCGTCGTCTCCCCCAAGCTTGATGTCGGTCCCGCGGCCGGCCATGTTGGTGG